>JAFGST010000004.1 GCA_016934475.1 Candidatus Aminicenantota bacterium
CCGTTATGGTTTCTTGCTGTCACTGACACTGTCACTGACACTCGTTCAATTGATCCTGGGAGCCCGGTACTCCCGGTCCGGATCCAGCTTATGGGCATAGGGTCCGTCCCAAAGCGAAGCGAAGATCTTGTCGAGCACGCGGGCGATGCCCGGCCTCCTGAGCACGACCTCGACGTTGCGCGAGCGGAAGAAGTAGTCGTGCCCCCAGTTGCTCGTCCCCACCCAGCAGAGGTCCTCGTCGACGCGCACGACCTTGGAATGGATCACGCGGGCGTAGGGAATGAAGCCGCGGCCCGAGGGCGGGATGACGGCGAAGCGGACCTCGATGCCGGGGATGCGGGCCAGGTCCTTCAGCCCGGCGATCTGGGAAGGACGCAGGCTCCAGTTCGAGACCAGCAGGCTCACGCGCACGTTGCGCCCGGCCGCCCGGCGCAGGGCCCGCTCGAGGACGGTGAACCTCCCGGCCTCCCTCCCGCCCTCCACGCTGTAGGAGAGGAGCTGCACGGCAATGCGGCACCGGGCAGAGTCGATCAGCCCGACCAGCGTCGGCAGGGCCGCGGCGACTCCCGGGGGATTGAAGCGCGCCGGGCTGGCCGCCAGGAAGGCGTCGGCGGGAAAGCGCAGGGCGGGCATGCCGGAGAGCCTGTCGTAGGCCCCGCCGTCGCCGGCGCTGTAGTTCCAGTCGGCCTCGAAGATCCTCCCCAGCGCCTCGGCGCAGAGCGGGTCGCGGATGCGCAGCCCGGTCTCCTGGATGTGGCGCAGCGAGCGCCAGTCGAAGTTCTGGCTCCCGAGGAAGGCCTCGCGGTTGTCCACGACGAAGTACTTGGCGTGCAGGACGCCGCCGGTCAGCTTCCTCCAGTCGAACAACCGCGTCATGATGTTGGGCCGGCCTTGGAAGCGGGCGAGGGTGTCCGGGTAGACGGCGGCCATGGCAACGTCGGTCAGGATGCGCACCCGCACCCGGCGCCGCCCGGCGGCCAGGACGGCCCTGATGACCGGCTCCAGGGCCTCCCCTCTTCGGCCCGACAGGTAGAACTCGGCGATGTCCAGCGTGCGCCGGGCGCCGCGGATCATCTCCGGCCAGACATCGGCCGCGGACCGCGTCCCGGCCGGGGAAATCGCGGTCTCCACCGGGATGGTGGTGACGACCTCGAAATCGGGCGGCGCGGCCGCCGCAAAGAACGCGGCGCTCGCCAGCAGCGGGAGGAGCGAAAAGACGCGGGAGCGGCGCTCAGCGGGCATCGCCGGGCTCCTCCCCGACCAGCTCGGCGACCGCAATGGGTCCGCCCTTGCGGTTCCTGCCGCGATAGCGCAGGAAGCGGCCGTCGCTTCGGCGATACCAGTAGTCGCCGTGCCAGAAAATGGCCAGCAGGCCGCTCAGCGAGATGCGCAGATGGACGGCGGCGATCTTTCCGCCGCCAAGCTCGATCGTCTCGTCTTCCCTGCGCGTCACGGTCATCTTGCCGATCTTGAGCTCGCCCGGCCCCTGGGTGCCGACGGAGCGGAAGGCCATGCTTTTTTTTCCCGCCAGGACAAAGGGCCCGAGTCCCATCTGGAAAAGCTGGTTCCAGGGCGGGCCGTCGGCGTCAAAGCGTTTGTCGATCTTCCGGCCCTGGAAAGAGCCCGAAAGGACGATGTGTTTCCCCTGAACGGAAGCGGCCAGCTTCATCCGCCGCGCCGGGTCACTGAAGGTCCAGGCGCGGGTGACCAGGTCGGAGGCGACGAGAAAGGTCTGGCGCACGACAGCCTCTCCCCGAGCGGTGCTCAGTTCGATCTGCAGGCCGTCGCCGTCGGGACGGACGAAGAGGAGATGGGTGGCGATGTCATTCCCCTCCACCTCGCGGTAGGTCAGGGTACCCAGTGGCAGGGCGCCGGCGGCGACCAGGGGCGGCATGCCCGCCATCAGAAGCAGAATGGCCAGGACGGCCCGTCCGGGCCATCGGCGTTCGCTCTGGAGTCTCATGTTCCCATCATACCACGGAGAAGTGTATCGTGGAGGGCTGTAAGAAAATTCCAAGCACCAAATCCCAAATAAATTCCAAGTCCCAAATTCCAACGTCCCAAACGAAAGCCATTTCAAGCATCTTTTCTTCGTTTTGGTCATTTGGTCATTGGAGTTTGGAGCTTGTTTGGAATTTGGTGCTTGGAACTTGGTGCTTCAATCCAACCAGATCGCATATCTGTAAAGTCAAACACGGCGCAAGTATGTAAGAAGAGCCTAAAAAAAAGGGCCCCGCGAGCGGGGCCCTTTTCCGTTCGGAAAACGAGATCAATACATGCCGCCGCCCGGGGGCATGGCCGGCACGTTCTCTTTCTCTTCCTTGATCTCCGCGACCAGTCCCTGGGTCGTCAGCAGCAAGCCGGCGACCGAGGCGGCGTTCTGCAGGGCGATGCGCACCACCTTGGTCGGGTCGATGATGCCGGCAACGATCATGTCGGTGTACTTCTCGTTCAGGGCGTCGAAGCCGTAGTTGCGGTTGCGGCCGCTGCGGATCTTCTCGACGATGATCGAGCCCTCGAAGCCGGCGTTGTTCACGATCTGCTTCAGCGGCATCTCCAGGGCCTTGGTCAGGATGTCGACGCCGAACTGCATGTCGCCGCCCGGTTTCAGCTTCTTCAGGTTCTGGGCGGCCTTGAGCAGGGCCACGCCGCCGCCGGGCACGATGCCCTCCTCGACCGCGGCCTTGGTGGCATGCATGGCGTCCTCGACGCGGGCCTTCTTCTCCTTC
>JAFGST010000055.1 GCA_016934475.1 Candidatus Aminicenantota bacterium
ACACCGGCAGTTGGTTGTGGGCGAGGCCGGCGGCGAGGTAGAAGGAGATCGCTTTTCCCAGCCACTGGAGCGAGGCGTGGTTTTGGGTGTCGACGGCCAGGGGCATCACCATGGTCCTGGCCGCCAGGCCGGCCGCAGGCAGCAGCAGGGCCAGGGCGGCCAGATGCCACTTTGCCCTAGCGCGGAGCCAGGACATCGAGCAGCTCCCGAACGAAAAGGGCCCCTTTGAAATCCGCCCTGCCCCCTCCCTCCAGTCGCAGGGCAAAGGCGAAGCGCGGCGCCTCGAAGGGGAAAAAGCCGATGATGACCGAGTCCAGGCCCTTGGCGGAATCGCCGGCGGTCCCGGTCTTGATGGCCAGCCGCAGCGAGGGATGCCGCGCCCGCCGCCCCGTGCCGTTCTTCTCCTCCACCACTTCCGCCATGGCCTTCTTGACGCGCATGAAATTCAGATCGTCGGCCAGCAGCTTCCGCGGCCGCGCCTCGTGGCGGTAAAAGCCCAGGCCGAGAAGATTCCTGACGTCGTCGATGAGAAAGGGGGGAAAGAACTGGCCGTTCTGCGAGAAGACCGCGGCCAGCACGGCGGCATGGATCGTGGTTATCGAGATCTCCCTCAGGCCGACCGCCAGCTCGGCCAACTGGAACGAGCTCCCCTCCCGGTCGCTGAATCTGCCTGCGGCGAACTCGCAGAAGCGGTCGCGGAACGGCGCGGCGTTAAACGAGAAGCGCCGCAGCAGTCCGGCCAGGCTGGCAAAGCCGACCTCCTCCGCCATGCGGGCGAAGGCGACGTTGCATGAAAGCGCCAGGGCATGGACCGGATCGCGGACCCGGCCATGCCGGATCCAATCGTAGAAGATCTTTCCGTCCAGGGCCAGGGCGCCAGGGCAGTCCATGGGGAAGAGGCGGGAGCTTCCGCCGCGCAAAAAGGCCAGCAGGGTGACGATTTTCACAATGGAGCCCGGTTCGTACGCCTGGGAAAAGGCAGCATTGCCCGCCGCCGCTTCCTTGGGCTTGGAATAGGCCGCCGCGATGCCGTTTTCGGGCAGGTTCAGGATCACCAGGCTCCCAAAGTAGCCCCGGAACAGACCCGCGACCTTGTCCTGCAGCTCGCCGTCCAGCGTGAGTCGGTAGAGGCGGACGCCCCCGGCTAGCTGCGCATCGAACACCGAGAAATCGATGCCGGGCGCGAGCGAGCGCGTCCGCCGCCCGGCGATATCGAAAAAGGCCAGGGGCCGGCCGACGCGGTCGAAGACGTACTCGATCCTCCCGGAGCGCAGGGAGCGGTTGAAGCGGGCCAAGAGGGCCAGGGCCTTGCCATGGGAGCGCTGGAAAGAGGCGGAGAGTCCGGCAAGGGCTTGCTCCGATTCACGGGGATTCATGAACGCGGCGTGGGAGAGAGCGGAGAACCAGCGGAACTCATCATTCCCCCGCGGCAGGAGGTAGTCGCTGTAGATCTTCAGCTCACGGTAGGCGCCATGGTCGAAGAAACGGGCCAGCATGGCTCCCGAGCGCAGCGTCGTCGCGGTCCCGGCCCGCCGCAGTCCGGCCAGCTTCGCTCCCGCTTCGTCCAGGCGGCCGTGGAAAAGGTCATTCAGGACCAGCAATTCGCGGAAATTGCCGCGCTGGAATACCCGGGAGTCCGCGCCCTGCAGGCGCCGCTGGGCTTCGTCCAGGCGGCCGTGCAGCAGCAGCTCCTGCACCTTCGTCACCTCCGCCCTGGCCTGCAAAAAGCGATAGCCGAGAAAGGCAGCCAGGCAGGCCAGCGCCAGCAGGATCCAGCGCAACCTCCGCCTGCGGCGACGGACCCGGCGCTCCTGGAAGGAAAAAAAGACGTCCTTGTAGTCCAGCATCAGCCGTTGCCCGCGCCCGACCGGCCTCGGTCCGGGAAAATGGCGCTCCTCTCACCCGCCATGGCGCAGGTAGGCTTCCAGTCGGTCGAGTCCCTCGCGGATGACCTCCATGGAGGTGGCATAGGAGATGCGCAGGTGATTGACGGCGCCGAAGGCGGAACCCGGAACGAGGATAATGTTCAGCTTCTCGAGGATGTCCATGGCCAGCTGGTTGTCGTCCTGAAAGCGCTTTTCCTTTATAAAGTGGGAGAAATCGGCAAAGAAATAAAAGGCGCCGTCGGGAAGGGCGTAGGGGATGCGCCCGATGCGGTCGATGCGGCCGGCAAAGTAATCGCGGCGCCGGCGGTATTCCTCCACCATGGCGCGTACGGCGGCCTGGTCGCCGGACAGCGCCTCAACGGCGGCCTTTTGCGAGATCGAGCAGGGATTGGAGGTTGAGTGCTCTTGGATCTTGGTCATGGCGGCGGCCAGGGACTCGCAGGCGATGGTGTAGCCGAGGCGCCAGCCGGTCATGGCGTAGGTCTTGGAAAGCGAGCTGACTACGGCCACGTGTTCCACGGCGGCGGGGACCCGGGTCAGCGGCGAGGGGTAGGCAACGTCCGAGTAGACGATCTTGCGGTAGCAATCGTCGACGAGGACCAGGATGTTCTTGCGCTGGAAAAAATCGATCAATTCCGCCAGCTCCTCGCCCGCCATGACCTTGCCGGTGGGATTGGAGGGCGAATTGACGATCACGGCCTTGGTGCGGGAAGTGCACGGGGCGATATAGGAGGAAGCAGTCAGTTCAAAGAGCCGTTCCGGCCGCGTATGGTCGGCATAAACCACCCGGCCGCCGCAGAACTTCACCATTTCGGGATAGGAGACCCAATAGGGAAGGGGGACGATCACCTCATCGCCGGGATCCACGACGGCTTGCAGCGCCAAAAAGAGCCCATACTTGCTTCCCGGCGAGACGATCACCTGCGAATCGGAAGCCGCGTATCCCTGTTCGGCCTCGTAGGAGGAGCGGATGGCCTTCTTCAGTTCGGCGATCCCCGAGGTGGGCGTATACTTCGTGAAATCGCCGTGGATGGCCTCGATGCCGGCGTCTTTGATGTTCTGCGGTGTGGGGAAATCGGGCTCGCCGGCGCCGAAGTCCAGGATGACCTTACCCTGGGACTGGAGCTGCTTCTTGATCTGCACCAGTTTCAACGTCGGGGAACTGGTCATCGTCTTTACCCGAGCGGAGAGTTCACGCATCGTTTCCTCCCGATAGATTCTTCTCGATGGCGCCGGCCATGGCGTGCAGCACGAACAGGTGCATTTCCTGGACCGTCGGCGTGTCGTCCGAGTCCACGCTGACCAGGACGTCGACGGGAACGGCCCGCAGCCCATCGCCCCACCTCCCGGCCAGGGCGACGGTCGCCATGCCGATCTCCCTGGCCTTGGTCAATGCCTGCAGGACGTTCGCCGACCGGCCGCTGGTGGTGAGCCCCAGCGCCACGTCCTGCGGGCATCCGAAGGCCTCCACCTGGCGCGCAAAGACGCGGACGAAATCGTCGTCGTTGGCGATGGAGGTCAGGCTGGCCGTGTCGGCATTGAGGGCCAGCGCCGGCAGGGCGGGGCGCCGGATATAGAACTTGTTGACCAGTTCGGCGGCGAAGTGCGACGCCTGGGTGGCCGAGCCGCCGTTGCCGAACACCAGCACCTTGCCCCCCTCCCGCAGGGCCTTGTACAGCGCGGCGATGGCCTGGGCGACGCAGGGATCCTCGTTGAGCCTCGCCAGCAGCCGGGAGCGCTGGGTGATTCTTTCTCCGTCGATGAGCTTCATGCTTCCTTTTCCTCGTAAATCCGCCGCTGGACGTTGCGGACCACTCCGGGCAGCTCGCCTTCCGAGGCGGCACCCAGGTCGAGAAGGGGATGGAAGTCGACCTCGACCGTTCCCCGGCCGCAGGTTTTCCGGCCGGGAGGCATCAGGCGCCGGGTGCCGGACAGCTTCACCGGCAGGACCGGAACGCCGGCCCGCTGGGCGATCAGGAAGCTGCCCTTCTTGAAGTCGCGGACGGCGCCGTCGCGGCTGCGCGTGCCCTCGGGGAATACCAAAAAGCAATAGCGCTTCCTGCGGATCTTCTCGATGGCCTCGTTCAGCGCCTCCTGGCGGCGCACGGCGCTGGAGCGGTCGACGAAAACGAAATCGGCGAGCTTCATGACCCAGCCGATCAGAGGGATGCGGCGCGCCTCGGACTTGATCAGTACCCGAGGATTCACCGGCAGGACGCTGACCAGCATGGGGCCGTCCAGGTTGGAAAGGTGGTTGCACACCACCAGCGGCGGCACGGAGAAATCGACCGCCTCCAGGCCGCGGACAAGTGGCCTCACCCCCAGGATCGCCAGGGACGAGCGGATGACCAGGCGGGCCGAGGAGTAGATGATCGCGTCGCGGCCGAAGATCCCGGCGCCGATCGCCACGAGCGGGAAAAGCAGCAGAATCAGCAGGCAGGCGACGAAAAAAGCCAGGATGTTGCGGAGGAGACGCATGCGGCTCATTATTCGTTTTTTTTTGCCTTTTGTCAAGGAAAAACAGTTGACAATCACCGCGTCTTTTGCTACACATTGGTTTCCGCAACCACAACCATGCGCAGCGGTCTTTCAAATCCATGAGCCAAGGAGAAATACAATGTCCATGATCAAGGAACTCATCGAAAAGGTTAAGACCAAGAATCCCGGCGAGCCCGAATTCCACCAGGCCGTCAAGGAGGTCCTGGAAACGCTGGAACCCACGGTCAAGAAACACCCCGAGTTCGTCAAGGCGAAGATCTATGAGCGCATCGTCGAGCCCGACCGGGCCATCCTCTTCCGCGTCCCCTGGGTGGACGACAAGGGCGAGGTCCAGGTCAACAAGGGCTTCCGGGTGCAGTTCAACAACGCCATCGGCCCCTACAAGGGCGGCCTGCGCTTCCACCCCTCGGTTAACTTGGGCATCATCAAGTTCCTCGGCTTCGAGCAGATCTTCAAGAACGCGCTGACCACCTTGCCCATGGGCGGCGCCAAGGGCGGATCCGACTTCGATCCCAAGGGCAAATCGGACATGGAAGTGATGCGCTTCTGCCAGTCCTTCATGCGCGAGCTGTTCCGCCACATCGGGGCCGACGTGGACGTGCCGGCCGGCGACATCGGCGTCGGCGGCCGCGAGATCGGCTTCATGTACGGCTACTACAAGAAGATCCGCAACGAGCACACCGGCGTGCTGACCGG
>JAFGST010000056.1 GCA_016934475.1 Candidatus Aminicenantota bacterium
GTCGGCGTCATGGACATGCTGCGCTACCACAAGTTCACCGTCGGCTGGGGCTGGGCCGTCGAGTACGGCTCGAGCGACGACCCCGCGCAGTTCAAGTACTTGTACGCTTACTCGCCCCTGCACAACCTCAAGGAGGGGGTGAGCTCCCCGGCCACGCTGGTGACCACGGCCGACCACGACGACCGCGTCTTCCCGGCCCATTCCTTCAAGTTCATCGCCGCCCTGCAGGCGAAGCACAAGGGGAAGAACCCGGTGCTGATCCGCGTCGAGACGCGCTCCGGCCACGGTTCGTCGAACCTGCGCAAGGCCATCGAGATCTCCGCCGACACCTGGGCGTTCGTCTTCAAGAACCTGGGCATGGAGTGCAAATAAAACGAATTATCGTGATAATTGATGCGTGATGAGTGATGAGGAACGGCAAACGATCGTACTATGGCCGTTTCTCATCACGCATAACGATTGCTCGCGGAGCTCGTTCACGCATAACGAAGCTCAGCCCGGATAGTGGTACTGGCGCTTGAACTTGGCGACCTCGGCATCACGCAGCTCGCGCCACTGGCCCAGCGGCATCGTGCCGAGGGTGAAGGTGCCGATGGCCAGACGGCGCAGCTTCTCGACCGGGTGGCCGGAGTACAGGAAGGCCTTGCGCAGGATGTGCTTCTTGCCCTCGGTGATGGTCACCCGCAGCCAGGAGTTGCCGGAGCCGGTCGTCCTCACTTCCTCGATGGCGAACGGGTTGAGGCGCTCCCCCTCCAGGAAGATGCCCCCCTCCAGCCTGCTTCGCGTCGCCGCCTCCAGCGTGCCCTTGATCTTCAGCAGGTAGGTCTTGGGGACGGCGTTGCGCGCCGCCAGGATGAATTGGGCCAGCTCGCCGTCGTTGGTCAGCAGCATGAGGCCGTCGGAATGGAAGTCGAGCCGGCCGACCGGATAGACCCGCTCGCGGATGCGGCCGATGTAGGCGCGGAGCGCAGGCCGCCCCTCGGGATCGGCCAGGGTGGAGACGACGCCGGGCGGCTTGTTGAAGATGAAATAGCTCTTCGGCTGCGGGGCGAGCTTCAGTCGCTTGCCGTTCAGCTGGATCGGATCGGCCGGGACGCGGACCGGGAAATTGGGGTCGGTGACGACGCGGCCCCCCACCCGCAGGCGGCCTTCGTGGATCCACTGGCGGATGTCGCGGCGGCTGGCCAGCCCGCAGTCCTGCAGGTACTTCTGCAGCCGCATCTCCCTCATTTCTCGATCCCCAGGCGCTTGATCAGCTCGTAGAGCGTGGACGGCTTCAGGGATAGCTCCTCGGCCGCCTTCTTCTGCACCCAGTTGTTTCTTTCCAGCGTCTCGGAGATCAGCTGCTTCTTGAAGGCATCGACCTTCTCGTTGTAGCCACCCCTCTCCAGGCGCTGCGTGCGCGCGCCGAGAATCTCCGGCGTCAGGGCCTCCGGGCCCAGGGTCTCGGCGCCGGAGAGCAGGACGGCGCGCAGCATGGTGTTCTGCAGCTCGCGGATGTTTCCCGGCCAGTTGTAGTCCATCAGGTGGCGGAGAAACTTGGGATTCATGCCCTTGACGGGCTTCTTGTTCTCGCGGGCGAATTTCTTCAGGAAGACGTCGGCCAGCAGCGGGATGTCCTCCTTGCGCTCGCGCAGGGGCGGCAGGTGGATGTTGATGATGTTCAGGCGGTAATAGAGGTCTTCGCGGAACTCCCCGTTTTTCATCTTGGCCAGCAGGTCGATGTTGGTGGCGGCCAGGATGCGCACGTCGACCTTCTTGATCTGGTTGCTTCCCAGGGGCTGGATCTCCTTTTCCTGGAGGACGCGCAGGATCTTGGCCTGGGTTTCGTCGGTCAAGTTGGCGATCTCGTCAAAAAAGATGGTGCCGCCGTCGGCCTCCTCGAAGATGCCCTTCTTGTCGCTGACCGCGCCCGTGTAGGCGCCCTTCTTGTAGCCGAAGAGCAGGCTCTCGAACAGGTTGGCCGGGATGTTGCTGGAGTTGAAGGGGCTGAAGGGCATGTGGCGGCGGTTGGAGTTGGAATGGATGGCCTTGGCGATCAGCTCCTTGCCGGTGCCGCTTTCGCCGGTGATCAGCACGGTGGAGTTGGAGTCGGCCACGCTTTCCACAATGCCCAGCACCTTCTTCAGCAGGGGGCTGCGGCCGACGATGTTCTCGAAGGAGAAGCGGTCGTTGAGCGTGCGCTTCAGCCGCTCGTTCTCGCGGTTGAGCCTCTTCTCGCGGATCACCCGGTCGACGCGGTGCTTGAGCTCGATGTTGTTGAAGGGCTTCTGCAGGTAGTCCAGCGCTCCATGGCGGATGGCCTCGATCGCCGCTTCGATCGTCCCGAAGGCGGTCAGAAAAATGACACGCACCTGCGGGTCATCCTTTTTCAGCTCCTTGAAGATCTCCAGCCCCGGGGTGCCGGGGATCATCTGGTCCATGATCACCACGTCGACGTCCGGTGAATGGTTGGCCTTGGCCTGGGACTTGTTCTGTGAGATGCGCAGCTCATACTCGGGCTCGAGGAAGATCCTCTTGAAGATGTCGTGGATGACGATCTCGTCGTCGACCAGATGGACGATCTTTTTTTTCATAGGCTCATGCTCCTCAGCGGGCTTTGCAGCGGGAAGGTGATGATGAACGTGGTGCCGCGGCCGACCTTGCTGTGCACCTCGATGTTGCCGTAATGCTCCTTAACGATGTTGTAGACGATGGCCAGCCCCAGGCCCGTTCCCTGGCCGACGTCCTTGGTCGTGAAGAAGGGATCGAAGATCTTCTCCCGGTGCCTCTCGTCGACGCCCCGGCCGTTGTCCTTGAAGCGCACGGTCACCTGCTCGTCGCTTTCCTCTCCGCCGACCGAGATCCAGCCCTGGCCGTCGATGGCGTCGATGGCGTTGATGAAGAGGTTGATGAACAGCTGCTGCAGCCGGGTGGGGTAGCCGTGGAGGCTCTTGCTGAAACGGATCTCCCTGCGGAACTCGATGTTCTTCTCCTTCAGCTTGTGCTCGACCAGGGCCAGGCTCTCGTCGATCACCTGCTCCAAGTCGACCGGCAGGGCCTGCTGCCCCTTTTGCCGCGAGAAGTCGAGAAGGGTGCGGATAATCTTGTTGGCGCGCAGCACCTGGTCCTGCATCTTGCCGATCAACTCCAGGTTCTCGGCCCGGTCGGGATTGTGGATCAGGAGCTGGCAGTAGGAAGAGATGCCGGTCAGGGGCGTATTGATCTCGTGGGCGATCCCGGCCGACAGCAGCCCCAGCGAGGCCATCTTTTCCGAGGTGATCAGCTGGTTCTGGATCTGGTTCTTCTCGGTGACGTCCTCGAAGACGAAGATGCGGCCGGAAATGCTGCCATGCTCGTCCTTCAGCGGCGAAACGTAAACGTCGAAGAGGGTGTCCGCCTCGGAATTCGGCCCCCGGACGTTGCGCAGGGTATGCGTGCCGGGTTGACTGGCCTGGAGGCCGTCCCAGAAGCCCCGGCCCAGGACCAGGGGCGCCTTCTTGCGCAGGGCCTTTTCCCTGGGGATGCCGAAGCGCTCCTCCATGAAGTAATTCCACGTCTGGACCCGGTTCAGGCGCGAGACGACCATGATGCCCAGGTTGATGTTCTCGATGATGTTCTCGTTGAATTCCTTGAGCATGTTCAGCTCGGCAAGCTGTTCCTCCAGGCGCGAGTACAGGAAGGCGTTCTCCACCGAGAGGGCCAGGGGCGAGGCGATGCTGGCCATCAGCTCCCAGTCCTCGACGGTCAGGTAGGAGTGGTCGGTCTTGCGGCCCATAGCCACGATGCCGACCAACCGCTCACCGATCCTCAGGGGCAGGAACTGGAACAGCCGGCCGATGGGCATGGCGGCCTGGTCGCGGGGAAACTTGGTGCTGAATTCCTGGTCGGAGAGAAAGACGAGGTGCTCCTGGCTCTTCAGGGCGGCGGTGAACGCCCGGCTCAGGAAGAGACGGCTGCGGTCGGGCAGCGAGTAGAACTGGTTGTTCCTGAAGTGGATCAGCAGCCGGGCCCCCTGCAGCTGAAAGCCGCGGCTGATGATCTCCAGGAAGTTCTGCGACAGCGAGGACAGGTCGCGCTGGGCGCTGACCGGTCCTTCCAGCTCCTTCAGCTTGCGCTTGAAGTTGAAGGTGTCGCGGTAGAACAGCTTCTCGAAGAATCTCTGGATCGCGCCCTCCAGGGGTTTGAACAGCAGCCCGGCCATAAGGATGGCGGCGATGGACCAGAAGATGCCCAGCAGCTTGTTCTGTTCGATGTTCAGGCCGAGGAACAGGTAGGTGCCGAATATGAAGATGAACAGCGAGGAGATCGACAGGGTTTTCTTGATGATGTTCTCGATGTCGGCCACCCTCCGGGGGGAGAGGAAGTACACCAGGCTCAAGGGCAGGAAAGGCAGGAAGAACATGCTCAGGTTGACGACGGCGCCGGCCGGGGCCACGGGCGACTGCTGGGAGAAGTTGAGCAGCAGGAGCGAAACGAAGCCCAGGGAAATGCCGACCATGGGGAAGAGGTAGCGCCGTTGCCTTTTTTTGCGGATCAGGGTCAGCGACGAGGCGATGATGCTGATCCAGGCCAGGACGACGTACACGGCGAAGTACTTCTGCGCCAGGGAGCGGAAGTGGTTGATGGTGGCGACCAGGGTCTCCGGATCGGGCTGGATGATGTTGCGCAGGATGAAGTAGAGGTTGATGACCAGGAAAACCAGCGGCGGCATGTAGATCAGCAGCGTGCGGAACTTCGAGCGGAAGCGCTTCAAGGCCCTCGTGCGCAGCGGGTACTGCAACGCGTACTGCAGCAGGACGGCCGGGAACGCGAGGAAGCAGACCGTGTCCAGGAACAGGAAGAGGAAGTCGCTGGTTCCGAAGTCGCCGCTCGGGGAGAAGACCAAAATCCCCGACAGCGCCAGGCTGAGGTTGAAGAATATCTTCGGTGGCGGAAACAGGGTCGCCTGCTTGACGTAGACGTTGAGAATGCCCAGGGTGAGCAGGACGCTGAGGATGCCGACGAACACCAGGATGTAGTAGGAAAAATGGGTGAAGACCGCGTGGATGTCGACGCCGACATTCTTGAGGATGCCCTGGCGCTCGATCTCGTAGCGGCAGTAATTCCTGCCGGCAATGGCGCGCAGCAGGTCGATGCGGTTGTTGATCGCGTACTTGTTGACGGCCAGCAGGATGTCTCCCGGCTTGACCTGGTTTTCGGGCGGCGCCGAGCGGCAGACCAGCCCCTGGTCGCTGCCTTCCCAGACCAAGCGGTCGGACGCCGAGCTCCACCTCAGCTTCTGAAAGATGTTGGCCAGGCTGAGGAGGATGAACACGGCGTAGATGAAATGCCAGGGATATTTCTTGATCATAAAAGAGCGTTGGCCCTGGAAGTCCTGAAAGACCAGACGATCTTTTCCCTCGGGCTGAGCGGCGGCAGGGTCTTCTGGAAGAAGCGGCGAGCGAGCAGCTCACGTTCGTAGGACGTCGAAAAGATATCGTCGTCGCCTTCGGAGGAGCCGTCGACGCCGCGGGGAACGCTGCTCTGCGGGGCTGTGGCCCCGTCGATGTCCTGGGGCAGGGCCGAGGCCTTGAATGCCCGGGGGGCTAGAAGCAGCAGGAGCAGAAGCAGGAGCGGCGGGATTCGATACGTCTGTTTTGCGGACCGGTCCGCTGGCGCCTTCATGGAAACATTATAGCAAGACGGCCGGCCGTAGGCAAACCGCGAATCCGGAGTTCTCCTCAAGAAGCCGGGGGGGATTCCCGGCGCTGGCCGATGACCCTCAGGGTCTGCTCGGCGATCTCCAGTTCCTCGTTGGTCGGGATGACCATGACGCAGACTCTGGAGCCCTTGGCGCTGATCACGCCGAACCTGCCGAAGGCCTCCTGGTTGGCCTCGGGGTCGAACACGATACCCAGGGACTCCATGTCCTTCAGGATCATCTCCCGCTCCGCGCGCCCCCTTTCCCCGATGCCCGCGGTGAAGATGACGAGGTCCACCCCGTTCATAGCCGCGATGTAGGCGCCGATGTACTTCTTGATCCGGTAGGCGAAGATCTCGAGGGCCAGGCGGGCCTGGGGGTGGCCGGCGGCGGCCTTGTCGTTGATGTCGCGCATGTCCGAGGAAACCTCGGAAATCCCCAGCATGCCGCTCTTGCGGTTCAGCACGGCGTCCACCTGCTCGTGGCTCATGCCCATGGTGCGCTGCAGAACCAGCGGAATGGCCGGGTCGACGTCGCCGCAGCGCGTGCCCATGGCCAGGCCTTCCAGCGGCGTGTAGCCCATGGTGGTGTCCACCGAAGTGCCGTTCTGGATGGCGGCCATGGAGGAACCGTTGCCCAGGTGGCAGGTGATGATTTTCAGTTCCTCCAGCTTCCGGCCCAGGGCCTTCGCGCCCTGCTTGGCCACGTAAAAATGCGAGGTGCCGTGGAAGCCGTAGCGGCGGATCTTGTGACGGCGGTAATAGTCGTAGGGGATGGGGTAGATGTAGGCCTTCTCGGGCATGGTCTGATGGAAGGCGGTGTCAAAAGTCCCGGCCATGGGGATGCCGGGAAGGATCTTCTGGCAAGCCTCGATGCCGGTGATGTTGGGCGGATTGTGCAGCGGCGCCAGCGGGATGCACTCCTTGAGGGCGGCCAGGACGGCGTCGGAGATGGGCACGGTTCCGTTGAATTTCTCGCCGGCGTGGACCACGCGGTGGCCGATGGCGAAGATCTCGCCCTTGTCCTTGATGACTCCCGTTCCGGTGTCGGTGAGGCAGTGAACGATCAGGTCGATGCCTTCCTCGTGATGGGGCACGTCGCGCTCGATGACGTGCTTGCGCTCCCCTTGGTAGTAAATCAGGACCGAGCCCGGAATGCCGATCCTTTCCAGCAGGCCCTTGGCCAGCACGGTCCCGCTGTCCATGTTGATGAGCTGGAATTTGATCGAGGAACTGCCGCTGTTGATGACCAGAATTTTCATTGCGCCCTCTTCGGTCGTTGAATTTTTAGTTTTAATTATAACGCTTTTCAGCCAAAAATCAAGAATAAAAATTAAGTATTTAACTAATCGTTGCTACCTGTCTTCCCCCTCGCCTTCAGGAGAGGGGGACCGAGGGGGTGAGGCTCTTCGCGCAGATCATGCCCCATCCCCCAGCCCCTTCCCCTGAAGGAGAAGGGGAGTCGAAGCCGCTCCCGCGAGTTCAGGGCCGGTGTCAGCGTGGGCGTCAGCCACAGTAATGCAATGATCTGAAAAAACAGCAAACCAAAATGGTGGTGGATCAATGACTTCAAATAATGCCGGTTTATAGGTCGTTTTAGTACCCTCTGCTGGCACTGGCACTGACACTCACACTGGAGTTCGGGGCTTGGTCAAGGGCGCGGGCTATGGTAAAATGATTTATGAGAAAAACACGCATTTTCCTCATTTTTTCCATACTGGTCACGGCATCCCTGTTCGGCTACGTCGGCCCCGGGGCCGGTTTCGCCTTCGTCGGCTCCTTCTTCTTCATCTTTGCCGCGTTCTTCCTGGCGGTCTTCAACTTCCTGACCTTTCCCCTGCGCGCCCTGCTGCGCTACATCAAGAAGGCCCGCATCCTGAAGAAGGCCAAGTTCAAGCGGGTGCTGCTGGTCGGCTTTGACGGCATGGACTACAATCTTTTCCGCCGCTTCCAGGACCAGGGGCACAAGTTCCCCCATTTCGAGAAGCTGGCCGCCGAGGGGACCTTCTCCCCCCTGTGGAGCACCGAACCGCCGATCTCGCCGGTGGCCTGGTCGACCTTCACCACCGGCGTCAACCCGGGAAAGCACAACATATTCGACTTCCTGACCACCGATCGCGCCACCTACATGCCCAAGCTGGCCGGCTCGGACATCATTCCCCCCCGGCGCCATCTGAAGATCGGCCCCTGGGAAATCCCGCTGGGCAGCCCGAAGATCGAGCTGAAGCGCAAAAGCCAGAGCTTCTGGAAAATCATTTCCGCCAAGGGGATTTACGCCTCGGTGCTGCGCATGCCCTTCACCTTCCCACCGGAGAAATTCTACGGCTCCATGCTCTCCGGCCTGGGTACGCCCGACCTGCGGGGCACCCAGGGGAGCTTCAGCTTCTATTCCGACGGCGCCGCCGAGAACTTCGACATTTCCGACGGCGTTTTCGAGTCCTTGCAGCCCCTCGGCGACGGCCGCTACGGCGGCAGGATCAAGGGGCCCGGCCACCCGTTCCGCAAGGGCAATCCGCCCCTGGAGATCCCCTTCACACTCAAGCTGGACCGCGAGAACCAGTGCGCCGAGATCGCCGTGGGCAAGGAGAAAATCACCCTGGAGCGGAACCGGCTCTCGCCCTGGATCAAGCTGGAGTTCAAGGCCGGGCTGATCACCGTGGCCGGCATTGCCCAATGGGTGCTGGAGGAGACCGAGCCGCTCAAGCTGTACCTTTCGCCGATCAACATCGACCCGGAAAAGCCCTCCATGCCCGTTTCCCATCCCAAGATCTTCTCGGTCTACCTGGCCAAGCTGCTGGGACCCTACGCCACCCTGGGCATGGCCGAGGACACCTGGTCGCTGAACGAGCGCGTCCTCTCCGAGAAGAACTTCATCGATCAGGTCTACCGCACCCAGGAGGAGCGCGAGAGGATCTTTTTCAATACCCTGGAAAAGATCAAGGAGGGGCTGGTCATCCAGGTTTTCGAGACCACCGACCGCATCCAGCACATGTTCTGGCGCTACCTTCCCGGCTCGGGCTCGCCGGCGGCCCTTCCCAGCGACGATCCCAAAGTGAGCGCATCGATCCTGGACAGCTACAAGGCCATGGACGCCTTCCTGGAGAAGCTGTTCCAGAAGATGCGGCCGAACGACCTGCTGATGATCGTCTCCGACCACGGCTTCAACGCCTTCAACCGCGGTTTCAACCTGAATTCCTGGCTGCACCGCGAAGGGTACCTCGTTCTGAACAACGGCAGGAAAGCCAGCGGCAAATGGTACGCCGATGTCGACTGGAGCCGCTCGCGCGCCTACGGCCAGGGGCTGAACGGAATTTTCCTCAATATGAAAGGCAGGGAGAGCCAGGGCATCGTCGAACCCGGCGCCGAGGCGGAGCGGCTGAAGAAGGAGATCAAGGAAAAGCTGCTCAAGATCGTGGACGAAAAACACGGGAAAAAGGCGATCCGCAAGGCCTTCGTTCGCGAGGAGATCTACCGCGGCCCATACACGGTCAACGCTCCCGACGTCGTGGTAGGCTACGAGGCCGGCTACCGCGTCTCCTGGGAATCGGCGGTGAACTACGTGGGGGAGGAGCTCTTTTCCGACAACACCCGCATGTGGAGCGGCGACCATGCCTTCACCCGCGACCAGGTGCCGGGGATCTTGTTCTGCAACCGCCGGATGATGGAGAAGGACCCGGGGCTGATCGACATTTCGCCGACCGTGCTGGCCGCCTTCGGCATCGACAAGCCCGCGTTCATCGACGGCCGCGACCTGAAGATCGGATGACCGTTTTTCCTGATTGAAAAAATCTTTTTTTTGAATATATTTATATAGAAATCTAATTATGGGGAGTGGCATGATCAAAAAAAGGGAGGAGAAGCGCATTCCTTTCCGTAAATTGATCATCTGCAAGTGCGGCGAGGAGATGCACCCGGGATTCACCCAGGACGTTTCGCAGCACGGGATCGGCATCCAGTCCATGCAGCGCCCGGAACCCTTGCGCAAGGTGCGCATCGCCCTGGCGGTCGAGCAGGACTCGATCTTCCTGGACGGCGAGGTGCGCTGGGCCCACGAATACACCGGAGCCCTGGCGGCCAAGCCCAGGGAATTCGGCATCTACATCCCCCGTCCCCCCGCCGCCTACCTGCGGCTGGTGGCCGACTGCTGCGACCGGGCGCCGCAGCGCCGCAACAGCGCCTACGAGCCGCTCAAGTAGAACAAGAACCTTAACGATCTCTCAGTGTCAGTGACAGTGTCAGTGTCAGCAAAAATCTCAGCGAACTACAGTGACGAGTGACAAACGACGAGTAACGAGCGAAAAGTAAGAACAAACCGTGGCGTAGGGTTGACGGCGTACGGCGTACGGCAGGAGCAAACTCCAAATCCCAAGCACCAAATCCCAACTAAGTTCCAAATTCCAATAACTTAATGACCCAAGCAAAGACACTTCAATGATAGTAAATAAAGGGATTGTTTGCTTGTCCGATTCAATTCGTGAATCATCTGGTAAGTTCGTCGAGTCTCTTGCTGACACTGTCACTGGCACTGACACTGTTAGTCGGTCGAGTTTCTTGCTAACACGAACACTACCACTATTCCCCAGATGGTTGCTTTTTCACCAACCCTGGGGCAGAATGGGCGAATGATCAAGGGAAAACAGCAAAGGCCGGCGCAAGGGATGCTGCTGCTCATGCTTCCGTGCCTGTTCCCCTTGCTGGCGGGGCAGGAGCGGGTGCATGAGCGGATCGAGGTGATCTACCAGGAGATCCTGGTGCGGGTTTTCGACGGCGGCAGGCCGATCACGGGACTGAAGGCCGGGGATTTCCTGCTTTACGAGGACGGTCGGCCGGTCAAGGTCGCCTACTGCCGCGAGCTGCGGCGCTCCCTGGCCCAGCCCGAGAACGAGCCCGGAACGCCGGCGGAGGCGAAGGCCAGGCCGCGGCTGTTCCTGTTCATGCTGTGGTTCAACGAGGAGAGCCGCGAGTGGCCCAAGGCCTGGGAGTACTTCCTGGAGAAAGTGTACCGGCCGGGCGACCGGGTCGTGCTCAGTGATGGCGCCCAGGTTCTCGAGTTGTCGTCTCTCGACAGGGACAAGGAGAAAACCGCTGCATTCTTCGCCTCCATGAACGTGGACTTACACTGGAAACGGCTCGACAAGATCCGCCTGGTGGGCGAACTCGAAAAGAGCGTTACGGAATTTCACGAGGACCTCGTTTTCTCACAGGGTGACAGGGAGGAACTCCCCAGTGCGCGCGAGGCCAGGGAAAAAAGCTTTTTGCATCGGTTCCAGTCAGGATATCTCGCCGCTCTCAACGAGTACCGCCTGGCGCGGCTGAAGGGCCGGCCGGCCTGGCTGGAGAACCTGGCCGGGGCGCTGAAGGCGGTGGAGGCGGAGAAGTGGGCGCTGGTGTTCCTGCAGAACGAACGGCTGCCGCTGCTGCACCGCGACTCGCGGCTTTTCCGCGATGCGCCCATGCTCCAGGAAACCCTCAGCGAACTCAAGCGCTTCATGGAGGATAGCGAAAGGGAGATCAAGCTGAACAGCGACGTGATGGGCTACCTGCGCGACCTGCGCCCGCTGTTCGTCGGCGCCAACGCCACCTACCATGTTTTCCTGAGCGACACCGCCGGCGACGAGATTTTCAACGAGCATCTTCAGTGGCAGCCGGTGTTCTCCTCGTGGGAGGGGACGTTCCGCCAGATCAGCGCCGACACCGGGGGCAAGGTGATCAACTCGACGCGGCTGGGTGAGGCGCTGCGGCAGGCGGCCGAGCGCGAGGATGTGTATTACGTCCTCACCTTCAAGCCTTCTGCGGGCGATAAGCGCCGGCGCGACATCAAGGTCGACGTGAAGCGGCCGGGGCTGAATACGGTCTACTCGCGCAAGCTGCAGCTTGGCGAGCTGTTCCCGCTGAAGATCCAGGCCATGGAGTGGTGGGACGGGAAGCTGACCGTGTCGCTGGCCGATTACCAGCGGACGTACGGCGAAGAGGGGCTGGCCGGGAAGCTGCAGGTCAGCCTGCGCGCCGCCGTGAGCGGCGGCGCGCCCTTGACCGCCGCCAGGGAGGTGACGCCGAAAGAGCCGGCGGCCGACGTGGCGTTCGCCCTGAACTTTCCCACCCCGGGGCATTATTTGGTCGAGGTGGAGGTGAGCGATCTGCTGACCGGCAACCGGACCCGCTCCGGCAAGGAGATCGACGTCGCGCCACCTCCCGCGCCGGTCCCGCAGGAAATCAAAGATCTTCCCCAGATATTGGATCTGACCGCCGTGCTGGACCGCGCGGCCGAACTGGACGCCGTGCTGCAAAAGGCGGCCGGCTATTGCCGCCGGCTGAAGGAGGCGGCATTCCGCTTCTATTGCCTGGAGAAGGTCGAGGAGAGAATATTGGAGCGCGATCCCTTGATGCGGCGGGTCGATCCGGCCGAGAGGCGCTGGCATTACGACTACCAGATCACCGGGGCCGACGGCATGATCCAGGAGCGGCGCCGGCTGATCCTTGACGGCACCCACAAGGTCGAGAGGGAGGACGCCGCATTGGAGACGCGGTTTTCTTCGCATTATTCGGTGTTCCTGCCGGTAACCCTGCTGGCCGTCGAAAACCGTCGCGAGTACAGTTACCGGTTCATCGAACGCGAGGAGGTGAAGGATCGGCGCTGCGCGGTGGTCGAGGTGCTGCCCAGCCAACCGCAGAGCAGCGGCATCGCCCAGGGAAAGGTCTGGATCGACGAGGCGGACGGTTCGGTGCTGAAGATCGAAATGAGTCCCCGGGGCATCTCCGGGATGGAGGCGCTGGAGAAGGCGGCGCGCAAGATGTCGGCCGAGCTGATCTTGAACGTGATCCATTGGTACCTTGTCGGACACGACGGCCTGCGCTTCCCATCGGAAACCCAGTTCATCGAGCAATACCGGTTTGACAAATCGCTAGCGAACCGGCCGCAGATTGACGTGCGCGGGTATCATCCGTCCACGACCGTCCTGGAGACGCGGGTGCGATTCGTGGAATTCTACCGCCTGCAGCAACGCTACGAGGATTACCGCTTTTTCGAAGTGGAGAGCCGGGAGGAGATCCACAACCTGGAATGACGGGCGAAAGACGCCGGTGAGAAAGCGGCGCGAACCTGGTCATCCCCCCGGCCAGCGTTCGGTGAAGGAGATCATGAAGGAAGGGAAGAGAGAGGGAGGCCAAAGGGAAACACAGAGGGAAGACCAAGTGGGAACGATGCCCTGAAAGGGCATTTCCCAATCTCTCTTCCCTACTTCTTCCCTTTCTCTTCCCTTTGCCTTCTCTGAGCGCGCCAACTCAGATAAAGTATTCAAGAATTTCATTTAAAAGCAAAATCTTGTCCGGCGGGACGGCGATGTTTCGCCCGCGGCGGACGAGGAGGCCCTCGCGAAGCAGAAAGTCCCTTGCGGAAGGAAATGGGGAGAAGGACGAAGAGAGGATGCCGGCCAGCAGGCGCAGCCCGGTGACGATGCGCCGCCGGTCCGGATCGATGGGCCTGATCCTGACCTCTGGCGGCCTCCCCGCCCGGACGGCGGCGCCGTACTTCCGCATGTCGGAGACATTGCGGTAATCCCGGCCGCCGAGAAAC
>JAFGST010000057.1 GCA_016934475.1 Candidatus Aminicenantota bacterium
TCATGGATGCCACCCACTCGGTCCAGCGCCCCAGCGCCGCCGGGGGCGTCTCGGGCGGCGACCCGCGCTTCATCCCGCTCATGGCCGCCGCCGGCATCGTCGCCGGCGCCAACGGCGTCTTCCTCGAGGTCCACCCTCATCCCGAAAAAGCCCTCTCCGACGGCCTGAATTCCCTGGCGCTGCAGGAGCTCCGCCCTCTTTTGCTCCGCCTGCAGAAGTTGTATAATGTAGCTTGATGGGCAGCATCGAGACCGGGAAAAAAGTTCTGCAGACCGAAGCCAACGCCATCCTGCGGGCCCTGGGCCGCATCAATCACCAATTCGCGGACGCCGTCGACCTCCTTTTCCATTGCCGCGGCCAGGTGGTGGTCACCGGCATGGGCAAGTCGGGCCTGATCGGACGCAAGATCGCGGCCACCCTGACCTCCACCGGCAGCCCCGCCGTTTTCCTGCACCCGGCCGAGGCCATCCACGGCGACATGGGCATCATCCACCCCGAGGATGCGGTGATCGCCCTGTCCACCTCGGGGGAGACCGAGGAGGTCATGCGCGTCCTCAACTACATCAAGCGGCTGGGCATCAAGCTGGTCTCCCTGGTGGGCAATCCCGAGTCGGCCCTGGCCCGGCAGAGCGACGTGTTCATCGACTGCAGCGTCGAGAAGGAGGCCTGCCCCATCGGGCTGGTGCCCTCGGCCTCGACGACGCTGGCCCTGGCCGTGGGCGACGCGCTGTCCATCGCCTTGATGGAGAAGCGGGGCTTCAGCGAGGAGGATTTCCGCTATGTCCATCCCGGGGGCCAGATCGGCAAGAAGCTCCTCAAAGTCAAGCACCTGATGCATTCCGGCGCCCAGCTGCCGCTGGTTGACGTCGGCGCCTGCATGTCCGATGTGATTCGCACCATCAACGAGAAGAAGTTCGGGGTGGCCATCGTGACGCGCGGCGGGGACCGGGCGGCCGGGGTCATCACCGACGGCGACCTGCGCCGATTATTCCTGAAGGGAGTCGATTTCGCCAAAGCCCGGGCCGCCGACTGCATGACCTCCAGCCCCCTGCACATCGGCGAGGAGAACCTGGCGGTCGAAGCGCTGAAGATCATGGAAGACCGGGCGGTGACGTCGCTGATCGTGACCGGCGCCGGCGACTGCCTGCGCGGGCTCCTGCACCTGCACGACCTGTGGCGAACGGAGATGATATGATGGACCAGAAAGAGCTGGCGAGGAAAGTGAAGCTGATCATCATGGACGTGGACGGGACCCTCTCGGACGGGCGCTTTTTTATGATGCCCAACGGCCAGTCGATCAAGTCGTTCGACGTCAAGGATGGCACGGGGATCATCTTCGCCCGCCTGGCCGGGATCAAGACGGCCATCATCACCGGCAAGACCTCCAAGCAAGTGAAAAAAAGGGCCGAGGAACTTCAGGTCGACGACTACTTCGAGGGGGTCTACAACAAGACGATCCCCTTCTTCGAGCTGTTGAAGAAATACGAGCTGCAGAAGGAGGACGTGGCTTACATCGGCGACGACATCGGCGACGCCGAGGTCATGGGCATGGTCGGGTTCGCCGCCGCCGTCGGCGACGCCCACCCGCTGATCAAGCGCGTTTCCCACTACATCGCCAAGCGCTACGGCGGCCGCGGCGCCGTGCGCGAGGTGATCGATTTCATCCTCGACGTCCAGGAGCAGTGGCAGACCATCTTCTCCGAGCTGAAAAAGTCCAGCGACTGGGAGGAGATCTTCAAGGAGATCAATTCTTAGGAGATCTCAAGAGCTCGGCGGACGGCAGAAGGAGGAAGGGAAGAGAAGGCAATGTACGTAGGGGCGGGTTTTAACCCCGCCCGCTTCCAATGGCCCAATGACCCAAGCAAAAAAAACAAGCATAGGTTGAAGAGAAAAAATGGTTCGGCGAGAAGCTTGGTTCGTTGAGTTTCCTGCTAACACTAACACGATCACTAACACTAGTGGATCGATTTTTTTAGTGCTTTAAACTCCCAGCCATTTCCTGTAGAAGGACTGCGACCGCTTCGGCCGCCTCGCCGGCGCCGATCGCCCCCACGACGTACCGCCCCTGCCAGACGAGGCGCAGCGGGCCGTTGTAGGGATCGGCGATGATCAGGCTTCCCGGCTTGATCTCGCCGGCGAAGCCCTTGTCCAGGGCGGCGTAGCGCTGCAGCATGGCCCGGGCCTCGTCCCCGTTCCCGGTGCGGATGACGAACAGGCGGACTTTTTCCCCCTGCAGCTCGTAGTCGGCGGCGAAGGCCGGCCCCAGGAAATCGTGGCCCAGGAAGTTCTGCCGCAGGAAGCGCTCCGAGTGGGCGATGCGCCCGCGGGCCGGGAAGGCGTCCAGGAGGGACGGGAGGGCGCGCGCGCCGCCGAGGTTGCCGGCGATCTTCCGTGCCAGGTCCTGCAGCACGGACGCGCCGTCCGGGCCGGCGTCGAAAGCCTCCAGCTTGACGTAGTAGGCACCCGCGATGAAGTTCAGCACCCCGAGCTCGCGGTAGCCCTCGCCGCCGATGTCGAGGAAATCCCCGGCCAGTGGCTTTTCGGACGCATAGATCCCGAAGGCGTCATCGACCGAACCATGCTCGTAGATCTCCGCGCTCAGCTTCTGCTTCCTGTCGTTGGCGTAGCGCTGCACGTCCAGGCGCCGGAAGTCGTAGGCCAGGAAGTTCTCGGCGGCGCCGTTGATGTGCTCGTAGAGGTTCGCCGGCAGGAAGCTCTCGACGGCGCCCTCCTTGCCCCAGCCGTCCAGCTCGGGGAAAAGGGCCGCCGGGTCGCGCCCGGGAGCGCTTCCCCGCAGGGGTGCCACCAGAACGGCGGCGAGCCATAAAAGGGCGATTCCGCGTTTCATCCTTCCTCCTTTCTCCGCGTGGCCCGGGGCTCCTCCTCCCCGGTCAGGGAGCGCCAGACCTTCAGCGAGCGCACGGCGGCGGCCACGTCGTGGACGCGGATGATGGCCGCGCCGTTCCTCACCGCCGCCAGGTCGGCGGCGATGGTCTCCGGCTCCCGTTGCTCCGGGAGCTTCTCGCCGCCCAGCAGCCCGAGGAACGACTTGCGCGAGAGCCCGACCATGAGGGGCAAATCGAAGAAGGCGAAGCGCTGCAGGTTGCGGATGATGGCGATGTTGTCCTCCAGGCGTTTGCCGAAGCCGATGCCCGGGTCAAGGATGATCTTCTCCTTCTTGATCCCGAAGCTCAAGGCGAAATCGATCCGCTCCTGGAAATACTCGCCGATCTCGGCCACGACGTCGGCGTAGGACGGGGTGCGCTGCATGGTCTCCGGAGTGCCCTGCATGTGCATCAGCACCACGGGCACGTCCAGCTCGGCCAGCACCGAGGCCATGCGCTCGCTGAAGCGCAGCGCCGAGATGTCGTTGACCATGTCGGCCCCTCCCTCCTCCACGGCCAGGCGGGCCACCTCCTCCTTGCTGGTGTCGACCGACACCACGACGCCGGTCTCCTCCTTGATGCGGGCGATGAGCGGGAGCACGCGGTCGACCTCCTCGTCCAGGCCGATGCGTGCGGCGCCGGGGCGCGTGCTTTCGCCCCCGACATCGATGATGTCGGCGCCGGCGGCGGTCATGGCCCGGGCATGCTCCAGGGCGGCTTCGGGCTCGAAGAAGCGGCCGGCGTCGGA
>JAFGST010000058.1 GCA_016934475.1 Candidatus Aminicenantota bacterium
GAGCCGGAAGCGAAATCCAGGCTGATGCGATCGACCACCGCCATTCGGTCGTAGACCTTGGTCAGGTCGCGGGTGCGCAGCCGGTCCTTCACAGCCCGAGCCCCGGGGCGATTCCCTGCATGGCCTTCAAGCACAGCGCCAGGAACTCGTCCAGGTTCAAACCCAGCCGGGCGCAGCCCTCCATCTGCTCGCGCGAGGCCCCCTTGGCGAACGACTTCTCCTTGAAGCGCTTCTTCATGAAGGGCAGGTCCAGGGAGGCCAGCCGGCGCTCGGGATGCATCAGGGCGCAGGCGATGATGAAGCCGCTGGCCGGATCGATGGTCAGCAGCGAATGGTCCATCCTGGAGACGGAGTCGACGCGCAGGTTGTGGGCCTTGATGGCGTGGAGGATCTCATCGCTTAGCCCGTGCCCGGCCAGCATCTCCGCCGTCCTCTCGCCGTGCTCGCAGGGGGTCCCGATCGTCGCCTCGTAGTCCAGGTCGTGCAGCAGCCCGGCCAGTCCCCACGGCTCGGGGTCCTCGCCGAAATGGGCGGCGAAGGCGCGCATGCAGGCCTCGACGGCCAGGCAGTGCTTGACCAGGTTGGGGTTATTCAGGTGCCGCTCGACCAGTTCCAGCGCTTGCTCGCGGGTCATGGAATCTCCTGTGCTGGGGGAATTATATGACTCCGCGCCCGGGGATGCAAGCCGGCCGGAAATTGTCCGGCGAAAAAGAATATGGTAGAATGTTCCCGCCGACAGGTAATGACGCGGTCGCTTTAACGAGAAAGGAGGAACCCATGACCCAAGAGCCGCCCAAGGCCCCGTTCCAGGCAACGGAAACGGAAACCAAGTCCAAGCGCTTCTACTACGTGATCGGCGCGCTGGCGCTGGTCATCGTCGTGCTGGCCTATTTCGTCCTCAAGGGACCGGAGGGTCCAAAGATGTCCCCCAAGATGAAGCAGATGGAGGAGACGGTGCAGCAGATCCAGCAGCTGGAAACGGGCATCCAGGAAAAACAGAACGAGGTGTTCCACATCCTGAGCGAATACAAGAAGAAGACCGGCGAGGACCTGCCCGAGGTCAACATCATGAACCTGACCGCCGAGCAGAAGCGGGTGCTGGAGGAGAAGATCAAGAACGAGAAGGACGTATCGATCAAGTCGCTGCTGCAGGACATCCTCGACAAGAACAGCGACATCCAGAGCCTGAACGCCCGCGTGCAGGAGCTGGAAGCCCTGCTGCCCAAGCCCCACGTGGTGGAAAAGGGCGAAAACCACTACCAGATCGCCATGGACTTTTTGCTCAACGAGAAGGGCGTCGCCAAGGCCCGGGCCATGGAACTGGTGGAGCGCACGCTGCTCTTCGAGCCGATCGTCCCCGGCTTCAAGATCTGGAACTTCTACGCCGAGGACGAGTACGGCACCTTTATCACCCAGGGCAGCGCCCCCATCTCCCCCAACCAGATCCAGAGGAAAGTGCGCAAGGAGCTGGTCGACGCCAAGGACAAGGCCATCGCGGAAAAGGAAAAGCTGCGGAGCGACATCTCCGAGATGGAGGCGCGGCGCAGCGAATTGATTTCCCAGCTGGACCTGCTCAGCCAGGAAAAACAGAACATGCTGGTCAAGATGAGCGACCTGAACGAGCAGAACCAGGAGATGCAGACGGCCCTCAACTCGGTGTTCTACGCCATCGACGTGCGCAAGAGGCTGAGCGAAAAGGGGATCATCAAGGGCGGTTTCCTGCGCTCGACCAAGCTGCAGAAAGTGGACCCCTTGCTGTTCGACCGCTCGCTCGATCTCCGCGGCGAGGAGAAGATCCGCGCCAACGCCAGCGACTTCCAGCTCGCCGCCATCAAGGATGTCACCGTGTACCCGGCCTATTTCAAGCCCGGCACCGACTACCAGGTGGAGTTCGACTCCACCCGCCAGAATGCGACCATCACCCTCCTCGATCGCAAGAAGTTCATGAACGAGAAGATCGCCATCGCCCTGGAATAGAACTCCGCAAGCGGGCGAGGCCCTGGGCGGCGCTGCGGGGGAGCGATGGCTCCGGGGAATGGACCGTGACCGGCCGGGTCGTGGCCATTGCCAAGGGCGGCGCCGGCGTCGTCCGCGACGGCGCCAGGACGGTCTTCATCCCGGGAACGATCGCCGGCGAGACGGTGGAATTCACCGTTTGCGGCAAGCGGCGCTCGGCGTGGCAGGGAACGCTGCAACGGGTCCTGGAGGCATCGCCCCGGCGCGTCGATCCCCCCTGTCCCCACTACGGGGAGTGCGGCGGCTGCAACCTGCAGCACATGAGCTACGACGAGCAGCTGCGCTCGAAGGCCGGCATCCTCGCCGCCAACCTGAAGCGGATCGCCCGCGTGGAGGAAATGGAGATCCCGGCGTTCCTGGCATCCCCCGGCGAGCGCTTCCGCAGCAAGGTCGAGTTCCAGGTGCGCGGCGGCCGGGCGGGATTCTTCGCCCGGCATTCGCACCGCGTGGTCTCCGTCGCCGGCTGCCTCCTCCTCCCTCAGGCCGTGGAGAGCTTCTTCCTCGCCCGGCGCCCGCTCCTGGCCGCAGCGGAGAACGCCCGGCTGCAGGTCGTCAGCAACGGTCGGGACCTCGCCGCCCGGCTGGAGCCGGCCGCCGGCGGGGAAGAGTGGCTCGGCCCCCGGCGGACGGTGCGCATCGCGATCGGCCCCGACGAGTACCGCTTCGCTCCCGATCACTTCGTCCAGTCCAACCTGTTCCAGCTGCAGCCCATGCTGGGTCTGCTGGAAGGCGTGCTGGAGAGGGAGCGCCCGGATACGGCCGCCGACCTCTTTTGCGGCGCCGGCTTCTTCACCCTGCCCCTGGCCCGGCATTGCCGGCAGGTCGCCGCCGTGGAGAGCGACGCGCGCAGCATCGAGGCCCTGCGGGCCAATCTCGGGCGCAGCCAGGCACGCAACGTCCGGGTGCAGCGGGCCGACGTCCTGCGCGCCGGGCTGCCGCCGGCCGAGCTGACCGTCGTCGATCCTCCGCGCGGGGGGCTGACCGAGCGGGTCATCGCCGCCCTGGCGGCCGGTCCAGCCCGGATCGTCGTCTACTTTTCCTGCGACTCGGCCACCTTCGCCCGTGACCTGCGCATGTTCAACCGGCACGGTTATGTGCTGGAGGAATGGCAGCCGATCGACAATTTCCCCCACAGCGACCATTTTGAAATATTTTCGCTATTAAAAAAGGCCCGGTAAACGGTTGACGGCATTCGAAGATCGGAGGGGATGAGGGCTTCAGGGAAGGGAAAGGGAAGAACGAGGGATGGGATAAAATTCCAAGCATCAAGCACCAAATCCCAAATAAATTCCAAGTTCCAAATTCCAATGTCCTAAACAAAAGCTATTTCAAGTATTTTTTCTTCGTTTGGGTCATTGGGTTATTGGAATTTGGAGCTTATTTGAAATTTGGTGCTTGGAACTTGGTGCTTCAGTCTTACTAGATCGCACGCCGAACAAGTCAAACACTGCACAAATTTGTGAGAGGAACCACTTTTGTTTTCCCTTGAGTTTTCCAAGGCCGACTGCCGCATCCCGTCCGCCGTACACCGTATACCGTGCACCGGTTTATTTGCCAAAGAGCAATCGATACGCCTGCTGCGGGCTCAAGCCGTTCGTGCGGGCGACCTCCTCGAGCGTCTGAGCCAGGCTCTCCACGCGAAGGCGGCGGCGTCGCGCGTCCTCCAGCAGACGTGTTCCGTCCACTCCCAGAAGCGGGCATAGCTCGGCCAGAGTCAGCTTCCAGGCGGCGTCCGCGGGCGGAGCGGTCTCCATCACGGCGGCCCCGCCCTTCAGCCAGGCGCGCAGGTCCACGATCCAGCGCAGTGGCGGCCATTTCCCCAGCGTGCCGGCCAGGAGTAGCCCGGCCAGCACCAGGGCGGCGGCGAACTCGCGAAGGCGGCCGGGCACCCGGCCCTGCCCGCCGCGGCCCCGGCAATAGGCCAGCAGCGAGCGCCAATGGAAAGCCAGGTGGGCTACGGCGCCCAGGAGAAAAAAGAAAACGGATACCGCGTGCAGGCCCTCCCAGGCCTTCTTGTCCAGCCCCAGCGCCGACCAGCCGCTCCAGGCGGCCAGGCTGCCCTCGGGGCGCAGGAAAAGGATTCCTCCCGAGACGGCGCTCAACAGAAAAGCCAGCAACAGAAAGAGCGAAACGAAAACCCGCCAGCGGAAACCGATCTTGTTCATCGCGGCCATTGTAGCAGATTCCGTCCGTCGGCGGGAGGTCCGATGCCAGCAAAGGGCGCTCCCGGCGCACGCGTCATCAATGGCCGCGGCCGACCGGGCCGCGGCGGCTTCTCGTTACGCATCACGACGGCCCTTTGAGCCCGATCCCGCTCGGCGCCGCCCTGCAGGTTTTTGCCAATTCGCGGAACTTATGCTATTTATATGGCATGAGGAAATTCGCCCTCGCGATCGTAGTCGTCTTCTGCGCCGCCTGGCTGCGCGCGGCCGAGGACTCCTTCGGGTGCTATACCATCGTGGTCGGCAGGGAGGCCAGCGCCGACGGCTCGGTGCTGCTGGCGCACAATGAGGACGATTCCGGCCGGCGGCTGGTGAACATCCACAAGGTCCCGGCCCGGCCGCTCCGCCGCGGCGAGGTATTCACACTGAAAAGCGGCGCCACGCTGCCCCACGCCGGACCCCTCCCCGGCCTGCTGTGGCTGCAGATCCCCGGGGCCGACTTCGCGGATACGTACGTCAGCGAGCTCGGGGTGGCCGTCACGTCCGATTCCTGCCCCTCGCGCGAGGACAAGGGCGAGCTGTCCGAGGGCGGCATCGGCTTCAGCCTGCGGCGCCTGGCCGTCGAACGAGCGCGGACGGCGCGCGAGGCCGTGCGCATCGCCGGAGAGATGATCTCCCGCTACGGCTACTCCTCCTCGGGACGCGCCTACATCTTCACCGACGCCAGGGAGGGCTGGGTGCTGCACGCGGTCAAGGGCAAGCGCTGGGTCGCCCGCCGCGTCCCCGACGACGAGGTGGCCGTCATCGCCAACCGCTATATCATCACCGGCGTGGACCTGACCGACGGGGTGAACTTCCAGGGCTCGCCCGACGTCGTCGACTACGCGACGCGCCGCGGCTGGTACGATGCGGACCGCGACGGCGAGTTCGATTTCGCCATCGCCTATTCCAAACCGGCAAACTACGCCGACGCGGGCAACGTCCTGCGCCAGTGGCGCGGCCTCGACCTGCTGGCCTCCAAGCCCCCCAAGCCCGACGCCCGACTGCCGTTCTCCTTCAAGCCGCGGCGCAGCGTGCGCCTGAACGACCTGTTCCGGGTCCTGCGCGACCATTTCGAGGGGACCCCGTACGACACGAGCGACCACTACCGCAAGGGTTCCCCCAACTCGGGTGCCAGCCGCACCATCTGCACCGAAAGCACCCAGTACGCCTTCGTCGTCCAGCTGCGCGACGGGCTGCCCGAGGATATCGCTCATGTCGCCTGGATCGCAAGGCGCCGCCCCGACAGCAACGGCTTCTCCCCCTGGTACGTTTCCATGGCTACGGCCCCGCACGGCGCCGGCCACGAGGATGCCGAGAGCGCCTGGCGCGACCACTTCGCTCCGCTGCCGGCCGGGGTCTTCGAGGATCCCGGCCTGGCGTTCACCACCTACGCCAAGCTGTCCGAGGCCGTCGACCGCCAATACCGGCAGCGCATCGCCAAGGTCCAGAAGATCTGGCGCAACCACGAGGAGTTCCTGTTCAAGGACCTGAAGGATCACGAGAAGGAATTCGTCTTCCTGCTGCAGAACAACCGCGCCTTGGCGCGGCACATCATCGACAACTACATTCACGGCCTGGAATACCGCAAGAGGTTCCTGGCCGACGAGCTGCTGAGGGAAATCCGCTGACCCCGACGTAGGTCGGACGATAGGGCGTCACGAAGCTCGTCTTTTAATGGGCGGGACAAATTTCTTGAGCAGCAAAGAAAGCGAGACCACGGTCACCGAGCTCATGGCCATGGCCAGCCCGGCCACCGCGGGGGGCAGACGCACCCCGAGGGAGGGATAGAGGGCCCCGGCGGCCAGGGGAACCAAGGCGGCGTTGTAGGCGAAGGCCCAGAACAGATTCCAGCGGATTCGCCCCATGACCTTGCGGCTGAGCTGCACGGCAGCGACGGCATCGAGAAGGTCGTCGCGAATCAGGACGACGTCGCCGCTCTCGACGGCGACGTCGGTCCCCCCGGCGACGGCGATGCCGATGTCGGCCTGGGCCATGGCCGGCGCGTCGTTGATGCCGTCGCCGACGAAGGCCGCGACGCCGCCGTTCTCCTGGATGCGCTGGACCTCGCGGGCCTTGTCCTTCGGCAGCACCTGGGCGATGACCCGTCCGATGCCGGCCTGTCCGGCCACGGCCGCCGCCGAGCGCGCGTTGTCGCCGGTAATCATGGCCACATCCAATCCCATGCCCTTGAAAGCGGCCACCGCCGCCCCGGCGGACGGCTTGAGTACGTCGGCCACGCCCAGAATTCCGGCCAACACGTCATTCCGCGCCACCAAGACGACCGTCTTGCCCGCATCCTGCAGGCCCTCGATATCGGACACAGCCACGCTGAGCCCGGCGACGTCCCGCCGCTTGAAGAAGGGCAGACTGCCGACGAGGATCTGCTCTCCCGCCAGCATCGCCGTCACCCCCTCGCCCTCCAGGGTGGCGAAAGCGCTGACGTCGGGGAGCCCCAGGGAACGGGCGGCGGCGGCCCGGCCGATGGCCGTTCCCAGCGGATGCAGCGAATGGCGTTCCACCGCGGCGGCGGCGCGCAGAATCTCGTCATCGGTGCCGGCCACGGAGATCACGTCGGTCACATCGGGTTGGCCGGCGGTCAGGGTCCCGGTCTTGTCGAAGACCACGACGCTCAGCTTGTCCGCCGCCTCCAACGCCTCGCCGCGCCGCACCAGGATGCCCAGCTCCGCCCCGCGGCCGATGCCGACCATGACCGCCGTGGGGGTGGCCAAGCCCAGGGCGCAGGGGCAGGCGATGACCAGCACGGCGATCAGCGTGGTCAGCGCGAACAGGAAGGTCTCCCCGGCAAGAAAATGCCAGGTCAGGAAGGCTCCCGTGGCGATCACCAGGATGATCGGGATGAAGACCGTTACCACGCGGTCGGCCAGCCGCTGCACCGGAGGCCTCGAGCCCTGGGCCGTGCGCACCAGCTGGATGATCTGCGCCAGCAGCGTCTCCCTGCCGACCCGCAACGCCGTGAAGCGCAGCACGCCGTTCTTGTTGATGGTGCCTCCGATCAGCTCGTCCCCCTCGCGCTTCAGCACCGGGAGCGGTTCGCCGCTGATCATCGCCTCGTCGACGCTGGAGGAGCCGGCGACGACCCGGCCATCGACCGGGATCTTCTCCCCCGGCCGCACCACGATCTCGTCTCCGACGCGGACGTCGTCGATGGCGATTTCCCTCTCTCGGCCGTCGCGGACCACGATGGCCGTGTTCGGCCTCAGGCCCAGCAGCTTGCGGATCGCGTCCGACGTTCGCCCCTTGGCCCGGGCCTCCAGGTACTTGCCGAGGTTCAGGAAGGCCGCCAGCAGGACGACGGTGTCCAGGAAGAGAAAGTCGTGGGGCAGCAGGCGGAGGACGGCCAGCAGGCTGGATCCCAGCGCCACGCCGATGCCCAGGGCGTACATCACGTCCATGTTCAGGCTGCGGTTTTTCAGGGATCGGAAAGCGGCGCGCAATATGGGAAATCCCAGGAAAACGATGCCGGGCAGCGCGAAGGCCAGCAGGCCCAGACCCCAGGCGAGTCCCGGGGGCTTCAGGAGCAGCATGGCGGCCATCAACGGCAGGCCGGTGGCGAACCCGACAGCGATGCGCCATTTCCGCGTGCGCAGCTCACGGGCGCGGGCCTCTTTCCCCCTCTCTTCGGCCTCGTCCGCCGTTCCATGGTACTGGTAGCCCGCCGCCTCGACGGCCTTTCTCATCTCCTCGAGGCCGGTCCGCTCCCGATCGTAGGAGATGAAGGCCTGCTCTCCGGCCAGGTCGACCGTCACATCCTTGATGCCGGTAACCTTTTTCAGCGATTTCTCCACCGCCTGGACGCACATGGCGCAGTGCATCCCGCCGATCTTGATCTCGACCTTGCCTCCCGGCGTCTCCCGTCCAGTCATGGCGCCTCCAATGCAGTGCAAGTATATACCCTTTCCCCGGTTTTTTCCCCCCGCCGCATCCGCACCTGTGCCGGCCCCCGTCCAGGCGCCGCGGGTGCGGCGATTGACAGGAGAGGCTGCCGGGAATAGAATTGGGCCTTCCCGAAGGAGATCGGCTAAAATCATGGGAAACGACCAATGAAGAATCCGAAGAGTTCCACGGGGGTGATCCTGGCCGCCTTCCTGGCCAACTCCTTCATCGCCCTGGTCAAGTTCCTGATGGCTTTTCTCACCGGTTCGTCGGCCATGCTGGCCGAGGCCATTCACTCGACCGCCGACACCCTGAACCAGGTGCTGCTGTTCATCGGCATCAAGAAGGCCGCCAAGAAGGCCGACGAGCTGCACCCCTTCGGCTTTTCCGGTGAGGCCTATTTCTGGTCCTTCATCGTGGCCATCATCCTGTTCAGCACCGGCGCCATCTTCTCCATTTACGAGGGGGTGCGCAAGCTGCGCCACCCGGCCCCCGTGGACCACCTGCCCCTGGCCCTGCTCGTGCTGGTGCTGGCCATCATGGCCGAGGGTCTCTCCCTGCGCGTCGCCTGCAGGAAGATCAACGGTGAGCGGGGGAAGACCGGCCTGGCCGCTTTCCTGCGCCAGACGAAGAAGGCCGAGCTCGTGGTCGTCTTTCTCGAGGATACCGCCGCGATTCTCGGCCTGGCCATCGCCCTGGCCGCCCTGATGCTCGAGTATCTCACCGGCATCGTGCTTTTCGACGCGCTGGCCTCGGTGCTGATCGGCGTGCTGCTGGGGGTCACGGCGCTGTTCATGGGCTACGAGACCAAGTCGCTGATCATCGGCGAGGGAGCCGACCCGGGACTGCTGCGCCGTGTCCGTGGGCTGCTGCTCAAGGAAGAAAGCATCGTCCGCGTCATCCACGTCCGCTCGCTGCACCTGGGTGCCGAGGACATCCTGCTGGCCGTCAAGGCCGAATTCGATCCGCGGCTGACCGCGCGCCAGGTCTGCGGCTTGATCAACGGCATCGAGGCCGACATCCGGAGCAGCTATCCCCAGGTCACCAAGATCTTCATCGAGCCCGATATCTTCCGCCCGTCCTAGTTTTTTGGTTCCTCACGCAAATTTGTGCATAGGTTTGGGTGAGCGTGGACGAGTATAAGGCCAGGAGATGAGGGATGGGATAAAATTCCAAGCACCAAGCACCAAAACACAAATAAA
>JAFGST010000059.1 GCA_016934475.1 Candidatus Aminicenantota bacterium
AGGACGACCACGGCTTCCTGTGGATGAACTGTAACAAGGGCGTTTTTCGCGTCAGCAAGAAGGAGCTGAACGATTTCGCCGACGGCCGCATCGCCCGCGTGAATTCCCTTTCGTTCGGCATTTCCGAGGGCGTGCGCGGCGTGGAGAGCACCGGGCCGGCCCAGCCCGCAGGCTGCAAGAGCCGCGACGGCAAGCTGTGGTTCCCGACCGTCAATGGAGTGGCGGTGGTCGATCCAGACTACGACAAGCGCAACGAGATGGTCCCGCCGGTTCACATCGAGCGCATGGCCGTGGATGGCCTGGTTGCGGAGCTGTCGGCGCCGCCGGTCTTCGGCCCCGGGCGCCGTAAGCTCGATTTCACCTACACCGCCCTCAGCTTTCTCGTCCCGGAAAGGGTCCGCTTCAAGACATGGCTGCAGGGATTCGACCGCGGCTGGAGCGAGGAAACGGAGCAGCGCCAGGTTTCTTACACCAACTTGCCGCCGGGGAACTACGTCCTGCGGGTGATCGCCTGCAACAACGACGGCGTATGGAACCGGCAAGGGGCCAGCCTGGGATTCGAGCTGCGGCCGTTCTTCTACCAGACCGTCTGGTTCTGGGCGCTGGTGGGCTTCGGGCTGCTGTCCCTGGCCTTGCTGGCCTTCCGCTGGCGTTTCCGGCGCCTGGAGCTCCGCGAGCGCGAGCTCGAGGGTCTGGTCAGGGAGAGGACGGGCGAGCTCCAGCGGGTCAACGAGGAACTGATGCAGTCCAACCGCATGCGGAACGAGCTGCAGCGCATCGCCGTCCATGACCTGAAGAACCCGCTGCAGACCATCATGGGCACCGCCGAGCTCATGAGCCACCGCAGCCGCGACCTTCCCGCGGGGGGAATGCTGGCCGAGAAGATCACCCTGGCCGTGAAGCGCATGTTGGCCCTGGTCAACAAGATGCTGGACTTATCACGAATCGGAAGGGAGGACATCGAGCTGGACCTGCAGACCGTCGATGTCGGCGAATTGATCGTGCTGGTGGCCGACGGCTTCGGCGAGCAGACGCAGCGCAAGGAGCAGCGGCTCGAGCTGGCGCTGGAGCCGGACTGCAGGGTGCGGGGGGACCTGGAGTGCCTGAAGGAGATCGTCGACAACCTGTTGAGCAACGCCGTGAAGTTTTCTCCCCGCGGTTCGCTGATCACCGTGACGGCCCGCTGCCGGAAGGACGCCGTGCTCGTTTCGTTCCGCGACCAGGGACCGGGATTGACCGCCGAGGACAAGGACAAGCTCTTCAGGCCGTTCCAGCGCCTGAGCGCCCGGCCCACCGGCGACGAGTCGTCGACCGGCCTGGGTCTGTCTATCGCCGCCATGCTGGTCGGCAAGCACGGCGGCCGCATCTGGGCCGAGAGCCAGCCGGGTGAGGGCAGCGTCTTCTTCGTTGAGCTGCCGCGGACTTAGGCGGAGGTACGTTTCCCCTTCAGCTCGAGCACGCGCCGCCAGGACTCGTCGATGCGGGATCGCGCCACCCGGCCCGAAGCGACCAGGCCCAGGATGGCGTCCACCGCGCGGGAGGGGACGCGGGGATCGTAGGTCATGTTGTTGGCGATGAGCAGGATGTCGTTGCCGGCGTTCAGCGCAAGCTCTAGGGCCCGCTCCCTCAGGTATGTGTCGCTGACGGCCTTCATGTCCAGGTCGTCGGTGACGACCACTCCCCGGAAGCCCAGGCGATCCCGCAGCAGGCCGCCGATGGTCGCCTCGGACAGGGTGGCCGGGAACTCGGGATCCAGGTGGCGATTGAACACATGGGCGCTCATGACGACGTCGGCCAGGCCGCAGGCGATGAGTGCGGAGAAGGGCTCGAGTTCCAGGGGATCCCAGGTGTCGGACACGTTGGTGAAGCCGAGGTGGGAATCGCCGCGCGAGCTGCCGTGGCCGGGGAAGTGCTTCAGGCAGCAGGAGATCTCGTGCTCGCGATGGGCTTCGATGACGGCCCGGGCATGGCGTACGACCGCCGCCGGATCGGAGGAGTAGGCGCGCCCGAGCCGGCCGATGATCGGATTGTCCGGATTGACGTCCAGGTCGACCACGGGGGCGAGGTTGAGGTTGAATCCGGCCGCGGCGAGGGCGGCGGCGGTGGCCGCGGCGTGGCGCCGGGTCCGCTCCGGGTCGTCGGCCTCGCCCAGCCGGCGCGCGGCGGGAATTTCCGGGAAGCCGTGCTCTTTTTTCAGTCGCGCCACGGCGCCGCCCTCCTGGTCGACGGCGACCAGCAGCGGGACGGCAGCCGCCTCCTGCAGCGAGGCGACCAACGTGCGCACCTGGCGGGGCGAGCGGATGTTGCGCCGATCGCTCTCCCGTGCCAGGTCGCGATCGAAAAGGACCACGCCGCCGACGATGCCGGCGCGGATGTCGCGGAGGATGGGGGAGCGCGGACCGGCGTCTAGGCCGCGGAAGCCGACCACCAGCAGCTGGCCGACCTTCTGGCGCAGGGTCACCGCGTCACATGCCGTAGCGCTCGATGATCTCCTGCTTGCTCTTGTGCAGGATCCCGAACTTCTTGCCGACCTTGGTGAAGGCGGCCAGGGCCTTTTCCAGGTGCTGCGGCTCGTGGGCGGCCGAGAGCTGGGTGCGGATACGCGCCTGGCCCTTGGCGACGACGGGGAAGAAGAAGCCCACGGCGTAGATGCCCTCCTGGTAGAGATCCTTGGCGAAGTCCTGCGACAGCTTGGCGTTGAAGAGCATCACCGGCACGATGGGCGTCTCGCCCTCCTTGATGATCAGGCCGGCCTCGGTCAGTCCCTTCCTCCAGAAGGCGGTGTTGCGCTCCAGCTTGTCGCGGCGCTCGGTGGTCTTGGAGATGATGTCGAGGACGGCGTTGGCCCCGGAGACCACCACCGGCGGGATGGTGTTGGAGAAGAGGTAGGGCCGGGCCTTCTGGCGGCACATCTCCACGAGCTCGCTGCGGCCCGAGACGCAGCCGCCGGAGGCCCCGCCCAGGGCCTTGCCCAGGGTGGTGGTGATGATGTCGACCTTGCCGACCACGCCGCAGTGCTCGTGGGTGCCGCGCCCGGTCCGGCCGATGAAGCCGCTGGCGTGGGAGTCGTCGACAAAGACCAGGGCGCCGTACTTTTCGGCCAGGGCGACGATCTGATCCAGCTTGGCCAGGTCGCCGTCCATGGAGAAGGCGCCGTCGGTGATGACCACCTTGACGCGGGCGTCCTTGTGCAGCTGCAGCTTCTCCTCGAGGTGGCCCATGTCGGAGTGCTTGAAGGTGTCCTGTTGGGCCTTGCACAGGCGCATGCCGTCGACGATCGAGGCATGCACCAGGCGGTCGGAGATCATCACGTCCTGCTCGTTCAGGATGGCCTCGAAAACGCCGGCATTGGCGTCCATGCAGGAGGGGAAGAGGATGGTGTCCTCGGTGCCCAGGAATTTCGTCAGCTTTTCCTCCAGCTCCTTGTGGATATCCTGGGTGCCGCAGATGAAGCGCACCGAGGACATGCCGTAGCCGCGGTGGTCGAGTCCCCGGCGCGCCGCCTCGACCACGTCGGGATGCGAGGAGAGGCCGAGGTAGTTGTTGGCGCACATGTTGATCACGCGCTTCTTTTCGGCGCCGGCCGGGAATTCCACCTCGATCTCGGAATCCTGCGGAGCG
>JAFGST010000060.1 GCA_016934475.1 Candidatus Aminicenantota bacterium
GAAGCTCCCCCGCCGCGGCGGCGCCAGTTCGGCCCGGTCGCAGATGTCGATGGCAATCAGGTCGTGCTTGCGGCCGGCGATCTTCAGCGCCGTTTCGAATCCCTCGTCCAGGAAGTCCGAGATGAGGAAGACGACGGCCTTCTTCTTGATCAGCGAAGTCAGGTAGGCCAGGGCGTCGGCGATCGCGGTCCCCCTGCCCTGCGGCGCGAACTCGATGACCTCGCGAATCAGGCGCAGCAGGTGGGTGCGCCCTTTTTTGGGGGGGATATACATCTCGATGCGGTCGCTGAACAACAGCAGCCCCACCTTGTCGTTGTTGAGCATGGCCGTAAAGGCGATCAGCGCCGACAGCTCGGCGGCGATCTCCTTCTTGCTCTTGCGCGACGAGACGAAGTCCAGCGACGAGGAAAGATCCAGGGCCAGGAGGACGGTCAGCTCCCGCTCCTCGACGAACTGCTTGACGTACAGCCGGCCCAGGCGCGAGGATACGTTCCAGTCGATGAAGCGCCAGTCGTCGCCCGCCTCGTATTCGCGGACCTGGAGAAATTCCATGCCGCGACCGCGGAAGGCCGAGTGATATTCCCCGGCGAAGAGTTCCCGGGCCGCCTTGCGCGAGAGGATCTCGATGCGCTTGATCTTCCTGAGGATTTCTTCGGCGATCATGGCGCGGTCGCCTCCGGCGGGGCGGCTCTCACATCGACTCGATGGTGATGCGGCCGCTGTAGCTGATCTTGAAGTTCGTGGGATAGCTCAGCTTCATGTTCCAGACCTTAGGCAGGTGCTCGGTCATCTGCACGAAGGAGGTTTTCGGCTCCACGGGGACCTTGGCGATGAGCTCGATGCCCTCCACGTTGGCATAGTTGAGCTTGACATTCTTGTTCCGACAATAGAATTCCAGGCTGTAGTTGGCGGCCGACGTGTTCTGGATGTAGATCATGCTGACGTCAAACACTTTCTCGTCCATCGCGGCATCCTCCTGCTCCGGGACATGCGCAGCTTTTCCGCCTCCCATTGTAGCAAAAACAGGCGGCCGCGGGCAAGCCGTCACTTTCGTCCCAATCAGGAATTCCCTGATGGGCGGTCGCTATTGATTTTTCTTTCGTCATCAGTAAGATAGGGAGGGGACACGGCCCCGCGGGGCCGGGTGAGCGAGATGGCGACATCCTACCTGATCAAGTGCTGGCATTGCATGACCGAATTCGACGCGGCCACCGCCGCCGACTGCGGCCATTCCTCGCCGACCAAGATCTGCCCCTTCTGCCTCAAGTGCTTCTGCGGCGCCTCGGAGGAGTACAAGAAGAAATACGTGAAGAACTGCCCCAAGGAGCTGCTGGCCGATTACGGCGATTCGCGGAGCGCGATGGTCCAGAAGATCGGCGAAATCCTGGTCAAGGCCGGCAAGATCAGCGTCGAGCAACTGGACAAGGCCCTGGACAAGCAGCGCCTCGTCAACAAGAAGCTGGGCGAGGTCCTGATCATGATGTCGCTGATCACGCCCGACGAGCTGCAGTTGTACCTGCTCAACCAGAAGAGCGTCGAAAAGATCGACTTGAAGGATTTCGTTCTGAACGCCGCGTTGATTTCCCAGCTCGGCAAGGAGTTCTGCCTCGATCAAAAGATCATCCCCATCGAGATCCGGGAGCTCGCCGACGGCCAGGTGCTGCGCTTCGCCTTCTTTTCCGTCAACGAGCTGCCGCGCCTGAAAAAGCGCAAGGAGTTGCAGCGCTACAAGCTGATCCCCTATCTGGCCCGCAAGGAGGAGATCGAGAGCCTGCTGGAGAATCTGGAGAGCAGCGACAAGGACATCCACATCTACACCTCCCCGGACAGCACGCGCCACCTCCGCACCCTGAACGCGCTGGTCAAGTCGGCGGTGCAGGCCAGGGTCTCCGACGTCTATTTCGAATTCAAGGAGGGGCAACTGGCCGTCTTCTTCCGCTTCGGGGAACAGCTCTCGCGCGTCAGCCAGCCGATCGACGCCCCCCGCGATTTCTTTGCCAAGACCAAGGAGATCTGCGGTGTAAAGAGCGACGAGAAGCGCCCGACCCAGGAATCCTGGCTGAATTTGAGCCGGAACTTCAGCCACCTGAAGATCAAGGTTTTCTATTACGCGGGCGGCTCCCAGGAGAACCTGCGCTTCAAGTTTCACAACCTCAGGGAGTACGCCCGCAAGGTCGCCGATCTGAACCTGGAGCGCGACGAGGTGGACCGCGTGCACGCCATCCTGAAAAAACCAGGCGGGCTGTTCATCGTGGCCGGCCCCGCGTTCAACAAGACGGCCGAGACGATGTACGCTTTGATGAACACCCTGGTCGGCGAGCGCATCGCCACCGTCGAGAGCGAAGTGATCCTGCGCAACGAGAGGTTTTTCCAGATCGAGAACCAGGGGGGCGACATCAGCGACAACGTGTACAAGAACCTGCTCTTCTTCAAGCCCGACTCCATGTTCCTGTTCGATTATTTCCAGAAGAACTACAACCGCCAGTTCCTGGATTTCGTGGAAATGGGCAAGCTGTTCGTCGAGTTGCAGGGCTTTTCCTACGAAGAGATTTTCGAGAAGATGCAGGTCGAGTACGAGGTCCCGCTGTCCTTCCTGGCCGAGAACCTGCGGCTGGTGCTTTTCCAGCGGCGGGTGAAGATCCTCTGCGCCAAGTGCAAGAAGCCGCTCCCGAAGTCGGCGGCCACGCTTTTCAAGACGATGAAACTGAGCGGCGATTACCGCGTCTTCCAGGAAACGGGTTGCAGCGACTGCCAGTCCAGCGGCTACGGCGGCGACGCGGTTTTCTTCGAGGTTTTCACCCTCGACAACCACGAGCGCTCACTTTTGCGCCCAGCCGACCTGGCCGCCCTGGGTCGGAAGATCTCCGAGGGCGGGAACCTGACCATCGCCCAGAAGGTCTTGAACCGCGTCCTGAAGGGTGAGGTCTCCTACCGCGAAAGCACCCGTTTCTTCTGATCAAGCGCGGAAATGGCGGCTGCAGTCCAAGCAGACGTAGTCGCGGCGACGACGTTCTGCTCGTTGCCGTTGCTCCTTCTTGCGGCGCCACAGGAGATAGAGGGTCGCCAGCAGCAGGACGGCGGCGGGCGGGCCGGCGCGGGTCAGCAGGAAGAAAAGGAGAACGGCGAGCAGGGAGAGAAAGACGAACAGCGCCCCGAGGACGACCTCGGCGACCGCCGGCCCGCTCTCTTCCCCCTCCTCGTTCTCGAACGGCAGGGTGGCGCTGGAGCCGCAGGCCGGACAGGAGGGGAGTGGGCGCGTCACTTCTCCAGCAGGATCCGTGTTCCCAGCGCCGGGATGAACTCGGAGAACAACTTCTGGGCATCGCCCGCCTTGAGCTGCTCGCTGAAGATGCTCAGGCGCGAGTCGAGCAGGTCGAGGAGGTGCAGGACGTACGCCTCGCGGGTCTTGGGAACCTCGGGCGAGCCGAATTCCTTCTCGCCGTGGTGGGAGACGATGAGGTGCTGGATGCGGAGGCTCAGGGGCTCAGGGAAGTCGGGAACGCGCTTCTTCATCTCCAGGAAGATCTCCAGGCTGATGACCAGGTGACCGAGGAGTCCCCCGGCCAGGGTGCTCTCCAAAGCCGGCTGGGTCCTGAATTCAGCCGTCTTGCCGATGTCGTGGAAGAGGGCGCCGACCAGCAGCAGCTCCCGGTCCAGGTCGTAGAGGGGGGCGACGGCCAGGATGAGCTTCAGCAGAGAATGGGTGTGCTGCAGCAGCCCGCCGGCGAAGGCGTGGTGGATCTTCATGGCGCCGTAGGCCTGGCGGAAGACCGGGCCGAACTCGGCCTGGAACAGCTCGACGAGCCGGCGCAGGTGCGGATCGGAGAGATTGGCGTCCAGCAGGGCGGCAAGGTCGTCCATCAGGGCCTGGCTGTCGAACGGAGGACTTTCTTCGAAGTCTTCTGCCGGGAAATCGCCGTCGCCGGCCTCGAGCCTCCGCAGGCGGCTGACGCTGAGCTGAAGATTCCCCTTGTATTCCCTGACTTCGCCGCTGATGCGGTAGATTTCCCCGGCCTTGATCAGGCCGTGGTAGTGGTCGATGTTGTCCCAGATCTTGGCCGGCATCTTTCCGCTCTTGTCCATGACGGTCAAGTCCAGATAGTCGGTTCCCTTGTAGGTCTTCTTGCGTTGGATTTCCTGGACGCGGTAAACCCAGTCGACGTTCGCTCCGGCCTGCAGGCCGCCGACCGGCTGCGGCCCGGATTTTCCCTTGTCAAAGAGATTCATTGCGGGCTCCTCAGCTTGGTTTCGATCGTGTACCTCGAGCGGATCTCCTCCAGCCAGGCCGACAGCCTCTTTTCCGTGCGCAGGGTGCGCAGGTACTTCTCGATCTGCGGCGCCATTTCGGCCAGGCTCAGCGGCTCCAGTCCAAGCTGCGACTGCGAGGGGACGTAATCGCGGTTGTAGAAATCCTCGATCTCGGAGAAAGGAATGGCGAGTTCCATGGGGAACTTCTCCCGCAGAACCTTCTCGAAGAGCACCTTCTCGCGGATGAACTCCTCGAAGTCGCTCCACTCCATGGTCAGCGCCTGCAGCGCCGCCAGGAGCTGCTCCAGCGAGCCGAACTTCTTCAGGACCTGTCTCTCCACCGCCTCGAAGTCCTCCTCGTTCAGGCTGAACTCGTCGGCGTACTCGAGAGCGATCACCTTGTAGGAGATGAGATCGTTCAGGACCCGGAAGTAGAACGCCTCCTCGGGCTCGTCCTTCCGGCGCAGCGGCGGGAAGAAAGCCATGGCCCTCTCGATGTCGTGGATGGTGATGATCTCCTCGTTGACGGTGGCGGCGATCTTGTCGACCAGGATCGGTCCGGATTGGAGCAGAACGAGCACGGAGAGCAGGGCCTTAGCGACCATGGGCCGGAACGGGGGGCGGGATAAAGGATTCTCTGCAGCGCATGACACCCCATGGTAGCAGAAAAGGGCTGGGGGCGCAATGGAAGGGATCTCCACGATCACTGAGTGTTAGTGATAGTGCACTGCTGTCCAAAATAAATCGCTTTTTGGACAGACTGCAAACACGGTAAAGGGTTTTGGGGCTGGCAGGCTCTCGCGCCAATCGTCTCCACTTTTTCCCGGAACGCTGACGCATCCGGGAACCGATGGCCGGCTACTCGCCGTCCACAAGGCGTTCCGGCGATTGCCGCTGC
>JAFGST010000061.1 GCA_016934475.1 Candidatus Aminicenantota bacterium
AGGTAAAGCCCCTCCTGCCCCTTGGGGGCGATGGCGCCGATGTACTCGTAGATGCGCGGCGAGGCGAACATCTCGCCCAGGGCCATGGAGGCGATCGAGACGACCAGGAAGATGCCGGCGATGGGCAGCAGGACATGGAAGCTGCCGAAACGCATCAGGGAGACCTTGAGCGCAATGTCGGCAAAGAAGACAGGAGCCAGAATGTTGACGAGCATGCCGACGGTGGTGACCAGGACGCCGAAGATGATCGAGCGCACCGGGGTCCATCTCTTGGCGATGCGGGTGATGACCAGCTGCAGGCTGACGATCATGATCGGATTGACCAGGGTGTAGAGCTCGACCGGCGCCTCGGGATCGACCCAGCGCAGGAACAGGGGTATGAGGTTGTAGAGCTGGACGTAGAGGATCCAGAACATGCCGATGACCACCAGGAAAAAGACGAACTTCCAGTTGCGCAGGACGGTGAGGATGCCCAGCAGCGCCTGGCTCAGGGTCTTTTTACCGGCGACCTGCCCGTCCTTCCTGCCGTCGGGGACGTACTCCGGCTCGCGGTAGGCGAAAAGGACGACCAGCAGCCCGACCAGGGTGAAGACGAAGGCCACCGGGAAGAAGATGGCCGGGATGCCCAGCTCGCGGCGCACAAGGTAGGAGACGCCGCGGCCGCTGATCGAGCCGATGTTGATGACCATGTAGAAGATGCCGAAGCCCAGCGTGGCGCGCAGCCCCGACGTCTTCTGCACCGTGCCGGCGATGCAGGGCTTGACGATCGAGCCGCCCAGGCCGATGAGAACCACGCCCAGCAGCACCGGGACGGTGAAGCTGCCGCCGGCCGGCCAGATGCGCTGCACGTTGCCCATCACCAGGTAGCCCAGCGAGAGCATGACGAAGGCGCTGACCAGCGAGCGCTTGAAGCCGTACTTGTCGGCCAGGGTGCCGCTGAGGATGGGCAGGAAGTAGATCAGCCCCCACAGGAGCGAGCCGTTGAGAAAGGTGGCGAAGGTGGGGCTCATGCCCAGGGTCTCGGTCAGATAGATCACGACGAAGGAAGCCATGGCGTAATAGGCGCCGCGCTCGAATAGCTCGATGGTGTTGGCCGTCCAGAACGTGGCAGGAAAGCGGTCGGGCTTGTCGGCAGTTGAATTCATGAAAGCCTCCGGTCAGGGCTTGATTTCGATCCCCAGCTCGTCAAGCTGGCGCTGGGAGACGGTCGAGGGCGAGCCGGTCAGCAGGCAGAGCGAGGAGGTGGTCTTGGGAAAGGCGATGACCTCGCGGATCGATTCCTCGCCGGCCAGCAGCATCACCAGGCGGTCGAAGCCCAGGGCGATGCCCAGGTGGGGCGGTGCTCCGTACTTCAGGGCCTTGAGAAAGAAGCCGAACTTCTCCTCGATCTCCTCTTCGGCCAGCCCCAGCATGCGGAATATCCTTCGCTGCAGGGAAACGTCATGGATCCTCTGGCTGCCGCCGCCGATCTCCACGCCGTTAAGCACCAGGTCGTAGGCGACGGAATGAACCTCCAGCGGGCGGTTCTCCAGCAGCGGGATGTCCTCGGGGCGGGGAGCGGTGAAGGGGTGGTGGTTGGAATCGAGGCGCCGCTCCTCCGGGTTGTAGACGAACAGGGGAAAGTCGGTGACCCAGAGAAACTCCAGCCGGCCTTTGTCTTGGGATTCCTTTCCCAGGTGCTCGCGCAGTCTGCCGGCCAGGAACAGCGCCCGGTCCTTCTCGTCGGCGACCAAAAGCAGCAGCGCCCCGGGATCGATCCCCCGCTCCGCAAAGAGGCGGGCCATGGCCTCGGGGGCGACCTTGAGGGAGGACTTGAATCCCTCGGCGCTCCTTTTCATCCAGATGACCCCCTTGCCTCCCAGCTGCCTGGCCGTCTCGTCGATCTCATCGAGTTGCCGTCGCGAGATGCTTCCAGCCCCGGGAACGGCTAGTCCTTTGACGACGGCTCCGCCGGCCAGGGCGGCGTCGAGCAGGCCGCTGTTCCAGGTGGCGGCCTCGGCGCTGAAGTCCTCAAGAACGTAGGGGATGCGCAGGTCGGGTCTGTCCGATCCGTAGCGCTCCATGGCCTCACGGTAGGCCAGGCGCCGGAAGGGCGGGGTCACGTCGCGGCCGCCGGCAGCGAAGATCTCCCGCATCAGGCGCTCGACGATGTCCAGCAGCTCGTCGCGCTCGGCGAAGCTCATCTCCACGTCGATCTGGGTGAACTCGGGCTGGCGGTCGGCGCGCAGGTCCTCGTCGCGGAAGCAGCGGGCGAACTGGTAATAGCGCTCGAAGCCGGAGACCATCAGCAGCTGCTTGAACTGCTGCGGCGACTGGGGCAGGGCGAACATCCTTCCCCTGTAGATGCGCGAGGGTACCAGGTAGTCGCGCGCGCCCTCGGGGGTGGCGTTGCTCAGCATGGGCGTCTCGATTTCCAGGAAGCCCTCACGGTCCAGGAAGCTGCGGGCCCGCAGGTTGGCCCGGGAGCGCAAGGCGAAATTCCGCTGCGCGACGAGGTTGCGCAGGTCGATGTAGCGGTGGCGGAAGCGCACTTCCTCGGAGACGCCGCCGCGGCCCTCCGGGGCGAAGGGCGGAACATCGGAGGCGGCCAGGATGTCGATGGCGGAGGCGACGAGCTCCACGCCGCCGCTGGCCAGGTCGGGATTGGGCTTGGAGCGCCGCACCACCCGGCCGCTCACGGCCAGGACCGCCTCCTTGCCGATC
>JAFGST010000062.1 GCA_016934475.1 Candidatus Aminicenantota bacterium
ATGGGCAGCGAGCGCAAGAGCATGATCATCTCCGAGGAGGAGAAGCGCATCACCGCCTACCACGAGGCCGGCCACGCGCTGATCGCCGCCCTGGAAAAGGAGGCCGACCCGCTGCACAAGGTCTCGATCATCCCCCGCGGCATGGCCCTGGGGGTCACCCAGCAACTGCCGCTCAACGACAAGTATACCTATTCCAAGAGCTACCTGGAAGCCCAGCTCTCGGTGCTCCTGGCCGGACGCGTCTCGGAGGAGATCTTCCTGGCCATGACCACCACCGGCGCCGGGCACGACTTCGAAAGGGCCACATCGATCGCCCGCAAAATGGTCTGCGAATGGGGCATGTCCGCGCTGGGGCCGATCACCTTCGCCAAGAAGGAGGACATGATTTTTCTCGGCCGGGACCTGATGTCGCACAACGAGTATTCCGAGGAGACCTCGCAGATGATCGACAAGGAGATCAAGAAGATCATCGACCAGGCCTACGCCAACTCGCGCCGGATCATCATGGACAACCGCGAGAACCTGGAAACCATCGCCTTGCAGCTGCTGGAAAAGGAATCCTTGACCTCCGAGGACATCGCCGCCATCCTGGGCATGAGGAAAAAGGCCGACCGGGCGCCCTCCAGGAAGCAAAAGCTCAGGAACGGCCAACCGCTCCCGGCCGCGAAGTAGATGATCATCGAGAACATCCTCAACGCCTTCGCCAAGTTCACGCCCGCGGACATCCTGGACATCTTCCTGATCTTCCTGCTCTTCTACTACATCCTGCTGCTGATCAAGGGTACCAAGTCGTACCAGATGGCGCTGGGCCTGATGCTGCTGGGCTTCTTCGCCCTCCTCTCCAGCCTGCTGCGCCTGACCGCCTTCGCCTACATCCTGAACAACTTCTTCACCTACCTGATCTTCGCCATCATCGTCCTGTTCCAGGGCGAGTTCCGCAAGATCCTGGCCGAGATCGGCGGCAAGCTGCGGACCAAGTTCATTCCCAGCGACATCTCGCGCATCCGCGACGAGATCGTCAACGCCGCCGTGGCCATGTCGCTGGGCAAGGTCGGGGCGCTGATCGCCGTGGAGCGCGAGATCAAGCTCAAGTCCTACATCGACAAGCACATCCGCCTCGACGCCCTGATCTCCAAGGACATGCTGCTGACGATCTTTTCCCCCAACACGCCCCTGCACGACGGAGCGGTGATCATCTCCGAGGGGCGCATCGCCGCCGCCAACTGCTTCTTCCCCTACCCGCCGCTGCTGGAGCTGACTCCCGCCGGGGGGCGGCACCTGGCGGCCATCGGCATCAGCCAGGAGACCGACTGCGTGGCCATCGTCGTGTCGGAGCAGACGGGAAAGATCTCCCTGGCCGTCAAGGGCGAACTGATCCGCGGACTGGACCGCGAAGGCCTCAAGAACAGGCTGAAATTCCTGAAGATCTGACATGAAGGAAAAACTGAAGGAACTCGCGTTCAACAACTGGGGCCTGAAGCTCAGCGCCCTGCTCCTGGCCGTCCTGGTCTGGGGGATCATCAGCGGCCGCGAGAGGACCTTCTCGGAGAGAACGCTGAAGATCCCGGTCGAGGTGGCCAACGTCTCGGAGAACGTGGAGGTGGTCAGCCTGCGGCCGGAAGAGGTGAGCATCGCCTTGAGGGGGGCCTCCAAGTTCGTCGCCGCCTACCGAGCCGAGAGCCAACCCATCCGGATCGACCTGAGCAACATCAAGGAGCGGAGCAAGCTGAACTATTTCGCCGAGGACTACCTGGAGATCCCCAAGGAGGTCCAGCTCGTCTCCATCCATCCGAAGATGATCGAGGTCTACGTCGAGGAGTTCGCCACCCGCGAGGTGCCGGTGAAGATCCGCTTCCGCGGCCGCCTGCCGGCGTCGTGGAGGATGACGTCGGCCAAGACGGTCCCCGACCGCGTGACCATCATGGGCTACAAGTCGCAGATCGCCGACATCGATGCCGTCTGGACGGAGGAAGTGAACCTGGCCGGGATCAGCGGCAGCCTGAGCCGCCCCGTGGCTCTGAAGCAGGTCCAGGAGATCCTGAAATTCCGCGACCGCCAGGAAGTGGAGCTAGTGTTGGAGATCGAAGACCGCAGCGCCAAGAAATGAGCGCCAACCTGTTCGGGACCGACGGCATCCGCTCCAGCGCCGGCCGTTACCCGCTCGACGGGCCCACGCTGCTGCGGCTGGGGTCGGTCCTCGGCTCGCTCTTTTCCTCCCCCCGCGTCCTGATCGGCCACGACACCAGGGAATCGGGCCCGGACATCCAGGCGCAACTGGCCCGCGGCCTGGGGCGCGGCGCCCGGGTCTTCACTGCCGGCGTAATACCCACGCCGGGATTGTCCTTCCTGACCCGCAGCGGCGGCTACGACCTCGGGATCATGATCTCCGCCTCGCACAATCCCTTCAACGACAACGGCATCAAGCTCTTCGACCACCGCGGGGAAAAGATCTCGACGCGCCTGGAAAGAAGCATCAGCACGAAACTCGCGGGAGAACCGCGGACCCGCCGCGGCCCGGCGCGCCCGCTGCCGGAAGCCGACGCCGGGGCCTACGTCGACTTCATGCTGCGCGAGGGCCGGGACCTGGATGGCGGCGCTCCCGAAGGTCTCCGGCGGCTGGCCGTGGACTGCGCCAACGGCGCCGCATCCCTTTTCGCCCCCTCGCTCTTCGCCCGGCTGGGGACGGAGGCCATCATCGCCCACGCCTCACCCGACGGCCGGAACATCAATGCCGGCTGCGGTTCGACCCATCCCCGCGTCCTGCAGGAACTGGTGCGGCACCACCGGGCCAGCCTCGGCCTGGCGCTCGACGGCGACGCCGACCGGGTAATCTTCTCCGACGCCCAGGGGCGCATCCTGACCGGCGACCACGCCCTCTTCCTCATCGCGCGCTACCTCCGCGAGAGCGAGCCCCGCTTCCAGGGCAAGGTGGTCGGGACGGTCATGGCCAACCTGGGGCTGGAGCAGGCGCTGCGGCGCCTCAACATCGAGTTCCTGCGCGCCGACGTCGGCGACCGGCAGGTGCACCGGCTGATGAAGCGCAGCGGCTCCATCCTGGGCGGCGAACCCTCCGGGCACATCATCCTGCGCCATCGCCAGACCAGCGGCGACGGACTGCTGACCGCGCTGTTCTTCATGAAGGCGTTGCGCCATTTCTCCTGCGACGCGGCCGCCGTCTTCGAGAGCCTGCCGCTCTTCCCCCAGGAGACGCTGAATCTGCGCATACGCCGCCGCAGGGACCTGAAAAGCTGGACGGCGTTCCAGCGGGAGGCCTCCCGCTTCGCCGTCGCCCACGGGAAGCGGGCGCGGCTGCTGGTCCGCTATTCCGGAACCGAGCCGAAGATCCGCATCATGATCGAGGCCCGGGACCGGGAGACGATCGAGAGTACCATGCCCATTTTCCAGTCCCTGGTGGAAAATGATATCGGAGAATAACATGAAACTCAGTGTCAACATCGACCACATCGCCACCCTGCGCCAGGCGCGGATGACCAACGAGCCCGACCCGGTCACCGCGGCGGCTCTGGCCGAGCTGGGCGGCGCCGACGGCATTACCGTTCACCTGCGCCAGGACCGGCGGCACATCCAGGAGCGGGACGTGGAGATCCTGCGCCGGGTGATCAAGAGCAAGCTGAACATGGAAATGGCCGTTTCCATGGAGATGGTCAAGATCGCCCTCAAGTACAAGCCCGACATCTGCACCCTGGTCCCCGAGAGCAAGGACGAGGTCACCACCAGCGGCGGACTCGACGTCTCCATGTTCGCCGACAAGATCCAGGAAGTGGCTGGGAACCTGCTGGCCGCGGGCATCGGCGTATCGCTCTTCATCGATCCCGGCATCGAGCAGGTCAAGGCCTGTCACCGCCTGGGCATGCGAGTCGTCGAGCTGAACACCGGCGACTTCGCCAAGAACGCCGGCAACAGCTACGCCAAGCTGGAACTCGACAAGATCGCCAAGTCGGTGACCTACGCCAGGAAGCTGAATTTCACCCTCCTGGCCGGCCACGGCCTGACCTACCAGAACGTCCGCCCCATCGCCGCCATCGAGGAGATCGAGGAGCTGAACATCGGCCATTCGATCGTGGCCAACGCCGCCTTCGTGGGCATGAAGGAGGCGGTCGCACGCATGAAGGAGCTGCTCGCTTGCTGAAGCGGCTGCGCCGGGGCCTGGCCCTTCTCTTCCTGGCGCTGGTGGCCGTCGCCGCTTTCAACGGCCTGACCTTCCAGAAGAAGGCCAACAACCGCCACCTGCCCCCCTACTACAAGAAAGGGGTTTTTCACCTGCATTCGGTCTTCTCCGACGGCCGGGGCGACGTCGAGGCGATCTGCCGCGACGCGGGGGACCTGAACCTGGACTTCGTGATCCTTACCGACCACGGGGAGCCCAACCTGCAGTCCTCGACGGCCACGGCCTGGAAGCACGACACCTTGCTGATCGGCGCCTCGGAATTCTCGCTCCATTCCGGCCATTTGGCCGCGGTCGGCTACCGCGTCCCCGGGTACGTCTTCCCGCCCGAGGCCCAGGAAGCCATCGATGAGGTCGACCGCGACGGGGGGGTGACCTTCATCTCCCACCCCTTCGACCGCAGGATCCCCTGGACCGACTGGCGGGTGCGCGGGTTCACCGGGATCGAGATCCTGAGCCTGTACCAGATGGCCAAGAAGAACCTCCTGTACGGGCTGACCCTCTTTCCCCTACAGTACCTGCTGAGCCCCGACTATGCCCTGACCGCGCTGATCTCCTATCCGCGCCAGGAGATGGAAACCTGGGACCGCTTCAACCGCGAGGGGACCTACTACGGCATCTACGCCTTGGACTCGCACGCCAAGCTTGCGCTCGGCAAGAAGGCCAGCCTCCATTTCCCCTCCTACGGCGCGACCTTCCGCATACTGAACATCTACGTGAAGGTGGACCGCGAACTGGAAAGGGACGCCTGGGCGGCGGCGGCGACGATCATTGCCGCCCTGCGCCGCGGCGATTTTTTCAGCGTCATCGAGTCTCTGGCCGCGGCCAACGGTTTTGAGAGCTATTACCAGGAAACCGGCGGGCGGCGGGTGGAGATGGGCGGCGCAGCCCTGGCTCCCGGAGGTTCCCTGGTTCTGAAGACGCCCTTCGCTTTCGCCACCGACATCGTGGTCATGAGGGACGGCGAGCCCTACCGGACCATCGAGGACAACACCCGCCGGGAGATCCGCGTGCCCCTGAGCCGGCCGGGAGTCTACCGCAGCGAGGTCATGCTCCATTCGGGGCGCCTCCGCCACCTGCCCTGGATCATGACCAATCCGGTGTTCGTGGCCCGCGCGGCGGGGAAAAAACGCGAGGCCGATATGGCCGCGCCGCGGCTCATCCTGCAGAAGGGCGGCGGCTATTTCCAGGTAGAGAAGAACGACCGTTCCCGGGCCAGCGTGTTGCCCGATCCGGAAGCGCAGCCGCCCGTGACCCGCTTCTCCTTCCAGCTGCGCAAGGAGCCGCCCCCGGAGGTCAACTTCTGGACGGCGTTGGCCCGCCGCGAGGAGCAGGATCTCTCCGTCTACCGGGGCTTCGCTTTCGAGGCCAGGGGCGACCGTCCCCTGAGGTTCTGGCTGCAGTTCCGCACCCGGGACGGCGACCGGGAATCGGCTTTCCAGCACTCGTTCCTGGTCGGCGAGGAATGGCGGCGCATCACTATCCCCTTCGCGCGCTTCCACCGCCTCTACGGCGCCGACGCGCCGCCCAACCTGGCGCAGGTCAGTGCCTTCTTCATCCTGGTGGACAACGGCAACTCCTTCGACGGCGCCGAAGGCGTGCTCAATCTGCGCTCCTTCGGCTGCTACTAGTCCTTGGGGCGGAGCCCTGGACGCCGGACTTACGGGGCGGTCCCGTCGCCCTGGGGGCGATTTTTCCTTATCTCGGCAACGACGCTCTCGATCGGGGGCTGCTGGGGATTCAGGGCCAGCGAAGCCTCGAAAGCCTTCAAGGCCTCCTGCGGATCGTTGAGTTTCAGGAACGTATAACCGATCAGGTTCAAAACGCGGATGTCGCTGTTGTAGACCTTGTTGGCCGCGAGCAGCTCGTCGAGGGCGGCTTCGAAGCGCCCCAGGCCGAAAAGGGCCGTGCCCTTGATCCAGTGATATTCCATGGCGAAGCGCTCGATCGTGGCCAGTCCGTCCACGGCGGCCAGGACCTCGTCGTATTTCTTCAGACGGTTGCCCAGCATCAGCAGGGCGAGGCGCCCCTCGGCGAAATCGGGATTTTCGCGCAGGCTGCGGGCGTACTGCGCTTCGGCCTCCGGCAGATCCCCGGCCGCCTCGTACTGCTGGCCCAGGACGAAGTGGAAGAAGAAGGGATTGTCCACCAGCGCCTGCTTGTAGGCCTCGCGCGGGTGGGCGAGGTTTTGTATGGGGGAGACGGTGAACTGGACCGCCCGGCTGTCCAGGACGCTCCCGGAAGGGCCGCGCAAGCGCACGGTCAGCTCGTAGTAGTCGGCGTGCATGCCGGCCTTGTCCAGTGGAACGATCCAGTGCATGTCGCGGGCAAAGGGGCGATCGTTCAGCGCCCGGCGCTGGGTGCGGCTGAACGGTCGCCTCGAGCTCAATCCCTTGGTCTCGATCTCGAACGCCCCCTTTTCCCATACCTCGCGGCTCAGGTCGTAGGCGCCCAGCAGCAGGTGGGGAACGTCGTCGAGGCCGAAGGTCCTCTCGGGGTCCACGGCCAGCTTGCGGTCGATGAACTTATAGGTGTGGAAGAAGTTGTTGCCCTCCGTATCCTGGCGGTAGCCGAGGACGGGGAAGGCCAGGCGCGGCCCTCCCGGGGCCGGCACGCGGATGTCCTGGTCGAAATAAGTGAACTCCTTGCCGACCGAGTTCTCGACGAAGACCACCAGCTGGTACTCGCCGGGGATCACCGGGAACGAGTCGTGGATCACCACGCCGCCGCTCTCCAGGCTTCGCACCTTGTCGGGCTCGAAGTAAAAGTCGAAGTTCTTGGCGTATTGGTAGAGGATGCGCTCCCCCTGGCGCAGGCTGACGCTCAGCTTCAGGTTGAAGTAGTACTGGTCCTTCTCCTCGCTGTAGCCCACGGAGATTTTCTTGGGCCGCACGGAGACGTTGGCCAGGTCGCAGCCGTAGCGCTCCTCGCGCGTGAGCGTCACCAGGTTGCTGTTCTCGATGAAATTGGCCGAGGACGAGATGTCCACGTACCCCTTGTATTTGAGGAAGTTGGTGGCGTAGGAGACGTTCAGCCTCTTGGTCGGCGACTCAAGGATGCTGGCCATGATGAAGTTGTTGCGCAGCGACGGGCGGTAGTTGTCGGTCAACTCGTTGGGAATCATCGTGATGGCGGGCTGGGCCAGGGTCGGGGCGATCTCGTAGATCTTCTTGTACAGGCTCGCGTAGTTGCTGGCATCCAGGGGCGAATCCTGGATCAGCAGCGCGGCCGGGCCGTCCTGGACCGGGCTGTACAGTTTCCACTCCCCGGCCCCGAAGGGCTTGTAGAACACCACGTTGAAATAGGTCGGCAGGCCCAGGCTGGCGTCGCCGTAATAGTACCAGACCTGGACCGGGTAGATCCCGGGCTTCTCGTCGAAGCGTTCCTGGCTGTTGGGCTTGCCCAGGATCATGTAGATCTTCCCCTGGTCGGTCATCCAGCCCGGCCGGGCGGCGCCGCGCTTGAAAAAATCGTTGACGTAGGCGAAGCGCTTCTCGATCTCGGTCTGGAATTCGTTGGCCGGCGTGCCGGGGGTGGGATCGCGCTGCAGCCAGAACATGGTGATGAAGGCGTCGCGGTCGCGGTCGTTGGTCAGCCGGAGAAAGACCTTGCGCTCTTCGGATAGGGTGATATGGGTGACCATGTCCAGCCAGGTCCGGTACTTGGGCGCCAGGCTTTTGTAGGTCGCCTGCTCTCCCTGGCCCAGCTCGAGTTTCTTTTTCGCTCCCTTTTCCTGGGCGAAGACGCCGGCGGCCAGGAGCAGGATCATGACGAAAATCAATGCGGATTTCTTCATGGCCGAATTATAGGGGAGCATCCCCGGATAGTCAAACCGTATTCTCGCCAATCCGTGTTAGTGTTAGTGTTAGCAACAGCAATTGATCGACCGGTCAAGTCCCATTTCTCCTGTAAAAGCTGGCGGTCATTTTAGCTCACCTCCTTGACCTGTCTGGTCTCCAGCCCGAGCTCATCGCG
>JAFGST010000063.1 GCA_016934475.1 Candidatus Aminicenantota bacterium
CGGCCCGGCGGGCTTCATCCAGAAGGGCCCGGACCGATCTCCCGCGCTTCTCCCGGTCGGGGTGCCCGAGATTGATCAGGTAGCTGTCGTGCGGCAGTACATGGCGGGGGGCAATGCCGCTGGCGTCCAGATTCTTCTTGAACGCGGCAATGCTTTCCGCGCTCAAGGGCCTGGCTTGCCATTGCTTCTGGTTTTTCGTGAACAGGGCGAACGCTCGGGCGCCGATCCTGCCGGCGTGCAGCGGGGCATTCTCAACCCCGCCGGCGGCACTGACGTGGGCCCCGACGAATTTCACGGATGATCCCGCTTTTCCCAAGGATGGAACGTGGGAGTACGCCGAATCACTTCACGGCCTGGCGCACGGCCCAGACGTAGCCGATCTGGCTGTGGGCGACGGCGACGAACGGGCCGTCGGGAACCCTCAAGGCCCAGGCCGTGCGTGCCTGGTCGCTGACGCCGTCGCCCGTCCAGACGACGAAATCGGGCAATCCTGCGTACAGGGAGCGGTCCATCTGCAGCAGCGACAGCGCCTCCTCGGCCGTGGGCAACCGCCAGCCGCTGTAGCCCGCCGTGACGCGATTGGCCCACCAGCGGGCCTTCTCGTAGGCCATGGGCTTGTTCCAAAGGGTCCACATCAGCCCGGTGGCGAGATCGAGCATCACCTTGCTGCCGCCGTGCTCGTGGGCCTCGATCTGCGCCGGCGGCCGGGCGCCCGGGCGCAGGAGGGCGGCGACCTCGGCCTGGCTCAGGTTCACGGCCGTGGTACGCAGCTTCACCTTTCGTGCCTGCCGCATCCTCGACAACAGCTGCTGCCGGGCGTTTTCACTGGCCATCTTTTCCAGGGCGGCGATCTTCCGATGGACGCGGGAAATCCGTTCGCTGTTCGGGAACCTTTGCACGAATTCCTTCCAGCTGTCGATGGTGTTCTCTTTTTCCGCCCTGGCGAAGGCATCGCCCTCCGCCTGCCACTGGTTCGCCTCCAGCTGGGCCTGCTGCTTCTCCTTCTCGCTTTCGGCGCGGATCTTCTCCGACAGCTGTTGCTCCAGTCGGCTCAGGGGCTCGGTCACCTTGATCTTCTTGGCCTCCAGCAGGGCCGACCAGGCCTTGAGATTTTCCCCTTTCCTGAAGAGATCCTCGGCCAGCCGGAGCTTTTCAGTGAATTCCTTCTCCTTCTGGTTCTCCTTCTCCATTACTGCTGGGGGCACGACCTTTTTCACCGGCCGCGGGGGCCGGACCAGCGGCGGCTCGGCCGGGGACGGGACGACGGCCTGCGCTCCCCCGCTCCAGGGGAGGCTCAATTTCCCGGAAAGGAGCAGCCAGGCGACCAGGGCGGCCAGCAGCGGCACGGCGACCAGGATCGCCGTCCGGGGACGGATGGCGATCCCGCGCCCCCGGGATCGCTTCACTTCGGGCTCCTGGAAGGGGATCCTGGGCCGCAGGGGCTCGTCGGCAAAGACGGGGCCCGGAGTGCTACCCGGCCGCATTTCCTCCACTTGATCGACCCTTTCGGCGCCGCCCGCCATGGAGCGAAACGGCTCCTCGAAGGGCGGCCTTTCTTCGGCGGGGGCGAAGGAAGGCGGGGATTCCTCCTCGGAAGGAGCGACCGGCGCCCGGGACGGGAACGGAGCCTCCTCCGTGCCTTCCTGCTCCTGAGCCGCGACGGGGATCTCCGGGGATTTTCCGGGCATCAGATCGGGTTCGGCATCGAGGGTCAAGGGGCCGATGTTGGCAAAAGCGACTTCGGGCTCGGGGGCGGGATCGGGCTCGGAAGGCATTTCCATCTCCAGGGCGGGAATGGTCACCCTTTCGGCGGGAGATCCCTCGTCCACGAAGCGGAGGTCGATCGGCGGCTCGTCGGAGGCCAGGCTCAATCCGGGCCCGTCCTCGGCGAACGGGTCGGTGATGACCAGCTCCTCCTCAGCATACGGTTCGCCGCCGAACGGCTCCTCCGGCTCCTCCTCAGCGACTCGGCTACCGGCTCGCGAAACGTCCCGGAACTCCGCGGCGCCTTTGCCGGAGTCCGGCTGAGCGGCCGGTCCGCCCGCGACCTGATCCTCCGCTGACAGCAGCAGCGGCTTGCCTTCCGCATCCGGGCCGCTCGCGCCGGCGGGAGGACCCGCCACGGATGACGTCGCCATTCCCAGGTGGCGTTCGCTCTTGAAGCGGATCATGTCGATGTCCATGTCCTTGCCGTATTTCTCGCCGTAGGACGCGCACAGCTTGACCACGTCGGGCCATTTCCCCAGCTGGAACAGAATCTGTATCTTCTTCTTCAGAGTGTCCTTTTGTTCGTCTTCCATCGGCCCCCCTTGGCTGCCGCCAGCATGCGACCGGGTCCACCGCGGCCCAGTAATCACTAGCATAAAGCACGAGGGGTGTCAACTTCGCTCGCGCCCGGACGCGATTGACAGTCAGGCGCAAAAGAGATAGAATGCATCCTTGGCCGGAGGATTGACCCGGTGCCGGCCCGGTCTGAGAAATAAGGCTATCCCATGACCCAGAACGGATCGGACGACAACAATTCGCTTATGAAAAAAGTGCGCCAGACGGTGGTCGGCGCGCCGCGAAACATCAAGGATCCCTCCATTTTCCATAAACTCTCCCTGGTGCCCCTGCTGGCCTGGATCGGCCTGGGCGCCGACGGCCTCTCCTCCTCTTCCTACGGCCCCGAGGAGGCCTTCCGCGCCCTCGGCCAGCACACCTACCTGGCCATCTTCCTGGCCCTGGCCACGTCGCTGACCGTATTCATCATATCCTATTCCTACTCGCGCATCATCGAGCACTTCCCCCACGGCGGTGGTGGCTACATCGTGGCCACCCATACCCTAGGGCCCAAGTCCGGCGTCGTATCGGGCAGCGCCCTGCTGGTCGACTACATGCTGACCATCACGGTCTCCATCGCCGCCTGCGGCGATGCCATTTTCAGCTTCCTGCCCATCGCTTGGCATCCTTACAAGATATTTTTTGAACTGCTCCTGATCCTGCTGCTGATCGTGCTCAACTTGCGCGGGGTCAAGGAGTCGGTGACCATCCTGGCGCCGATCTTCATCGTCTTCGTCATCACCCATGTCTTCATGATCGGCTACGGCATCCTCTCGCACCTGCCGCAGATCGGGCCGGTGGTGCACGGCATCAAGACCGACTTCAACTCCGGCCTTTCCACCCTCGGCGGCCTGGGCATGCTGGCCCTCTTTCTGCGCGCCTACTCGCTAGGCGCCGGAACGTACACCGGCATCGAGGCCGTGGCCAACGGCATGCAGATCCTGCGCGAGCCCAAGGTGCAGACCGGCAAGAAGACCATGCTCTACATGGCGGTGTCGCTGGCCTTCACCGCCAGCGGCCTCTTCTTCTGCTACCTGTTCCTCAAGGTCACCCCCGGCCAGGGCAAGACACTGAACGCCATCCTGGCCAGCGCCCTGTACGGCGACTGGTCGATCGGGTACGGCCTGGCCCTGGTCACCATCCTGTCGGAGGGCGCCCTGCTGTTCGTCGCCGCCCAGGCCGGCTTTATCGACGGCCCGCGCATCATGGCCAACATGGCCATCGACTCCTGGCTGCCGCACCGCTTCGCCTCGCTTTCGCAGCGCCTGACCATGCACAACGGCATCCTGCTCATGGGCGGCGCCTCCATCCTCCTCCTGTTCTACACCCGCGGCTCGATCTCCAGCCTGGTGACCATGTACGCCATCAACGTCTTTCTGACGTTCTCCATCTCGCAGCTGGGCATGTCCAAGTATTACATCCAGAACCGGCGCCGGGAGAGGGAATGGAAAAAGCACCTGCCCGTGCACCTGGTCGGCTTCGCGCTCTGCTTCACCATACTGGGCGTCACCGTGCGCTTGAAGTTCCTCGAGGGCGGCTGGATGACCCTGTTGATCACCGGAACCCTGGTCACCTTCTGCTACCTGATCCGCAGGCACTATGCCCGCGTGAAGAACGCGGTGCGCAAGCTCGACGACCTGCTGCTGGACATCCCCACCCAGCGCCGCGCCAACCTGGAGAAACCGAATCCCCAGGAGATGACCGCCATCCAGCTGGTCAGCGAGTATAACGGCTTCGGCGTGCACACCGTGCTGTCGGTGATCCGCAACTTCCCCAACCTCTACAAGAACTTCATCTTCGCCTCGGTGGCCGTGGTCGATTCGGGCTCCTTCAAGGGGGCCGAAGAAATGAAAAACCTCGAGGAGGCGGCGAAGGCGACGCTGCAGAGGTACGTCGACCTGACCCGGCGCCTGGGCTTCGCCGCCGATTGGCGCTATGCCGTGGGCACCGACGTGGTGGAAGCCGCCACCCAACTCTGCAAGGACATCAAGAAGGAGTTCCCGCGCTCGACGGTGTTCACCGGCAAACTGGCCTTCCGCCGCGAGAAGTTCTACCACAAGATGCTGCACAACGAGACGGCCTTTGCCATCCAGCGTCAGCTGCACTGGGACGAGATCACCTCGGTGACGCTGCCTATTCGCTTAGATTTATAAGTTTACGTGACGCGTAACGCGTGACGCGTAACGCGAGAAACCCAAGACGATAGGCCACCCATCTCCCATGCCAGTTTTCAAATAAATTCCAATGATAAAATCAAAAGTGCTACCAGGCATTCACTATTTCCGATCGCTAGGGGTTTGATTAATCAAACCCCTACATGCCTTTTCTCCTAATCCTTGTTTGGGTCATTGGAATTTGGAACTTGAGATTTATTTGGGATTTGGAATTTATGATTTGGGATTTTAATTCTTCCGCGTTACGTGTCACGCGTTACGCGTCACGGCTCAGTACTCCTGCGGCATCTCCTGCAGCTGGGCAAACGTGAACACCGGGCCGTCCTTGCATACGAAATGCTTTCCGACGTTGCAGCGGCCGCACTTGCCCATGCCGCACTTCATGCGGTTCTCCAGGGTGGTGAAGACGGCCTCCGGGGGGAAGCCCAGCCGCGACAGCACCGGGAAGGTGAACTTGATCATCACCGGAGGACCGCAGACGACCGCCACCGCGTCGCGGCTCGCGACCGCGGGGGCCAGCTTGCCGAGAACGGCTGGCACGAAGCCGATTTCTCCTTTCCAGTCGGGGGTCTCGCCCCCGGGATCGACGGTGGTGACCAGGCGGACGTCGGGGCGCCCCGCCCATTCTTCCAGCTCGCGCTTGTAAACCAGGTCGGCCACCGTGCGCGCGCCGTAGACGATGGTGATCTCCTCATAGCGGTCGCGCAGGTCGAGCACGTTCCAGATGACGCTGCGCATCGGGGGCAGGGCGATGCCGCCGGCGATGAACAGCAGGTTCTTCCCCTGCCATTGGTCGATGGGAAAAACGTTGCCGTAGGGGCCGCGGAAGCCGATGGTTTCCCCGACCTCGAGGCCGGCCAGCGCCGTCGTCACGCGGCCGGCCTTGCGGAAAGTGCACTCGATGTAGCCCTGGCGCGTGGGCGGCGAGGCGATGCAGAAGGTGCACTCCCCCTCCCCGAACACCGAGTACTCGCCGAACTGGCCGGTGCGGAAGGTGAACTCCCGCCCCTGGGCGTCATCCTGGAAGACCAGGCGCAGGGTCTTGACGTCGGGCGTCTCATCGGTCACCCGCTCGATCCTCATCAGGTAGGGCGTGAAGCTTCCGGAAGCGCTCATGGCTTCGCCTCCGCGACGGCCCGCAGGTGCTCGAGAATGTTCATGTCCACCGGGCAGGCACGCGAGCAGCGGCCACAGCCCACGCAGCCGAGCGCCTGCTGCCGCTCGCTCATGTAGACGAACTTGTGCATCAGCCGCTGGCGCCAGCGCTGGCTCTGCAGCGGGCGCGGGTTGTGCCCCGACGTATGCCGCGTGAACAGGGAGAATCCGCAGGAGTCCCAGCAGCGCAGCCGCCGGCCCGCGGCGCCGCCCTCGTCCTGGATGTCGAAGCAGGCGCATGTCGGGCAGACGTAGGCGCAGGCGCCGCAGCCCACGCAGCGCAGCGACTGCTCGGCCCAGAACTCCTCGTCCTCGAACCGCCGGGCCAGAGCCGGCCC
>JAFGST010000064.1 GCA_016934475.1 Candidatus Aminicenantota bacterium
CTTCTACTTCTGCTACGACAACGAGGCCTACATGAACACCGGCATCCAGCGCAGCGGCGCCACCCCCTACGGCGCCTGGACCACCACCACGCCGGTCAAGCACTTCAAGAAGGAGGTCAAGAAGAGCCTCGACGACATCGTGGCCGCCCACAAGGTGCCCTACCAGGCCACCGCCTCGGTGGCCTATCCCGAGGACCTTTTCAAGAAGCTGCTCAAGGCCAAGGAGATCCGCGGCTTCAAGTTCATCCACATCCTCTCGCCCTGCCCCCCGGGGTGGAAGGCGCGCCCCGAGGACACCGTGAAGTTGGCACGCCTGGCCGTGCAGACCGGCATCTTCCCTGTCTACGAGGTGGAGGGCGGCAAATACACGCAGACGGTGAAGACGCCCAACCGCAAGCCGGTGCTGGAGTACCTGAAGCTGCAGGGGCGCTTTAAGCACCTGAAGGAGGAGGACGTAGCCGAGATCCAGAAGATCGTCGACACGCGCTACGCCGAACTGGAGAAGAGGTTCCAGGGCTGTTGATTGTTCGCAATCGGATGTAGGGGCGGGTTTCTAAACCCGCCCTTACTTTTTAACTCAAATTCCAAATCCCAAGCACCAAATCACAAACAAATCCCAAGTTCCAAATTCCAATTACCCAAACGAAAGCCGCTTCCGGTTTCTTCTCCGCTTTTGGGTCATTTGGTAATTGGAATTTGGAGCTTGTTTGGGATTTGGAATTTGTGATTTGGGAATTTTCCCGAATCACGCTCTAAACGGTCACGCGATTGACACTTCCTGGCTTTTCCTCTATAAGTTGCCGGGGGTATTCCATGCGCGCCATCTTCATCGCCGTGGGCAGCGAGTTGCTCGACCTGGACCGCGTCGACACCAACTCCATCTACGTGGCCCGGCGTCTGCGCGAGAAGGGAATCCTGACGGACATGAAGGTGGCCGTGGGCGACCACGTGGACAACCTTTCCTGGATCGTGAAAAAGGCCTGCCAGCGCGCCCAGCTGGTCATCCTCAGCGGCGGCCTGGGTCCCACCGAGGACGACGTTACCCGCGAGGCCGTGGCCGCGGCCCTGAAGAGAAAACTGCTGTTCCGCGAAGAGATCGTCGCCGAGCTGGAGGCGGTTTTCCGCCGCCGCGGTATGGCCATGCCCGAGATCAACGCCCGTCAGGCCTTCGTGATCGAGGGCGCCGAGGTGCTGGCCAACCCGGTGGGCACGGCCCCCGGCCTCCTGTGCGACGAGGGCAACTGCAAGGTGCTGCTGCTGCCGGGGCCGCCGGCCGAGCTGGTGCCCATGTTCGAGTCCGTCTACACCCGGCACATCGCCCCGGCGGCCAACCACCACGTGGTGGCGCGCACCTTCAAGCTGACCGGCATCAGCGAGTCGGAGGCCGACTCCCGCTGCGCCGACATCTACCGCAGGTACCGCAATCCGGTCACGACCATTCTCGCCTCGCCGGGATTGATCGAGCTGCACCTCTTGGGCCGTTCCAAGAATTCCGACGCGGAGGCCCGGCGCCTGACCGACGAGCTGGCGGACAAGCTGCGGGAGCGGCTCGGGGAATTCATCTTCGCCGAGCGCGACGTCTCGCTGCCCGAGGTCGTCGTCGAGGGCTTGCAGGAGAAGGGCCTCACCCTGGCCGTCGCCGAGAGCTGCACCGGCGGCGGCCTGGGGGACAAGATCACGTCCGTGCCGGGCAGCTCGGCGGTTTTCCTGGGAGGCGTGATCGCCTACGCCGATGCGCTGAAGACGGGCATCCTGGGCGTGAGGGCGGAGACCCTGAAGCGGCACGGCGCCGTCTCGCAAGCTGCGGCCGGCGAAATGGCCGCCGGCGTCCGGCGGTTGTGCCGGGCCTCCCTCGGGCTCGCGATCACTGGGATCGCCGGGCCGGGCGGCGGCGACAGGAAACCCGTGGGCCTCGTCCACATGCACCTCAGCGCCGATGGCCACGAGCAGGGCCTGCGCCAGATCTTCACCGGCAACCGCGAAATCGTCAAGCTCCGAAGCGAATACTCGGCGTTGAACTTGGTCAGGGAATACGTAAGCCAGCTCTCGGCGGACGGCGGACGGCAGACGGCGGACGGCAAAGAGTAAGACGAAAATGAAGAAAAACCCAAATCCCAAATTCCAAATTCCAAAAAAATTCCAAGCTTCAAATCCCAATTTCCAAAACAAAACTCTATCAGGAAATCGGTGCTTTTTTGTTATTTGGTGCTTGGAATTTGTAGTTTTAGTTTTCGGGAGGATCCAAGACACCGCCCCTACACAAAGGATTGCCTTTTTCTTCGCTTGTCACGCGTCACGCGTCACGAATTGATCTGATGAGTGAGCTGCAAACGACCAACGACACGTTTTACCACGGGAAGGTGGTGATCAAGCAGCCCAGGAAGGGCTACCGCTTCGCGGTCGACTCGCCGATCCTGGCCGCCTTCCTACCGCGTTCGACGCGGCCGGCCCTGGAGGTCGGCTGCGGCGTGGGGGTGGTTTCGCTGCTGGCGCTTTTCAAGCGGAAATTTCCCGCCGTCACCGGAATCGAGATCCAGGAGGCCCTCTACCGCCTGGCGCTGGCCAACGCCGCGGCCAACGGCTTCAAGGGCCGCTTCCACGTCATCCGCGGCGATTTCACGAGGATCCACGCCGGAATCCGCGACGTGCAGACCATCTTTTGCAATCCGCCTTTCTTCAAGGCCAGCCAGGGGCGCGTCAGCCCCGATCCGTCGATCCGCCTGGCCCGCTTCGAGGTCCGCCTCAGCCTGCCCAGCCTGCTGCGCGGCTGCGCCGCCTGCCTGGCCCGGCGGGGAAAGCTGTTCTTGATCTACCCGTTCTCCCGGCGCGGCGAGCTGCTGGCCGAGGCCGAGGCCAATGGCCTCTTCCCCACGAGGATGCGCCTGGTCCGGTCTTTGGCCGGTGCTTCTCCCGACCGCTTCCTGGTACAGTTGGAAAAGACGGCGGCGCCATGCCGGCGCGGGAAGACCCTGATCCTCTTCAGGAGCAGGGGCGTCTACACGCCGGAGATGGAACGCATCCTGGCCGGCGGCTGAAGCGCGGGCGGGAACCGCGGCGCTGCGACCTTCACCCCCGCGGCGGCGCGAAAACGAGCACCGGATCGAGGGTGAGGACCTTCTCGCCGTCGAACACGGCGATCCCGTACTTGTACAGGCGGTTCGGCACCCCTTCCTTGGTCGCCTGCACCACCGTGGACTTCGCCGACTTGTACTTGATCTCGAAGGGCGCGTCCCACTCGAGCAGGATCGCCAGCGGCTGGGCGCACACCCATTTGATCGTGGCCCCGGCCTCTACGGCGTAGGCGTACTTCTCGCCCATGTCGATCCTGCCTTCCCGCAGCTTGACGTGGATCTCGACTTCCTTTTCCGTCCTTGCTTCCATTATGCCTCCTTGCATATACCGCCTGGGTCGGCGCGCGTTTCCCGAGCCGCTCACTGCGGCTCGCCGATCACCTGTCGGTAGGCTGGATCGCGGCGCAGGCCGGCCAGGTCGGGTTCCTTGGCGATCTCCTCGAGGCGGCCCAGGCGATCGCGGTACTCGTGCAGGAATGCCAGGGCCTGGGACCGTTCGCCGATCGCTTCGTGGACCAGGATGGAGCGGCGGATCGTCTCCAGGTCGGCCGGGGCCAGGGCGCGGGCGCGGGAGATTGCCGCCTTCGCCCTCTCCCCTTCGCCCAGGTGGGCGAGGTACATGGCCAGGCAGGACCGGGCACTGACGTCCTCCGGGTCGCCGGCCAGCTGCGCTTCGGCCAGGGTGACGGCTTTGCGGTACGCCGCTTCCGCCCTGTCCATGAACTCAGGCAGCTGGCGGTAGGTGTCGGCCAGGTTGCCCCACAGGAAGTATTCGCCGCTCTGCGCGGCCGCTTCCCGGAACAGGGGCAGGGCCTTGCGGTAGTCACCTTCGTAGAAATGGAGGGTGGCCAGGTTGGACTGGGCGAAGGCATTCGGCTGGATGGCGTTGGATTTCTCGAACAGGGCCCTGGCATCGGCCTGGTCGCCCTTGATCAGCAGGATGATGCCCATGTTGTTGAAGCCGTTGAAATCGCCCGGTGCCAGTTCGGTCATCCGGCGGTAGCAGGCCAGCGCTTCGTCGACGCGTCCGTTCAGGTTGTAGAAATAGGCCATATGGGCCAGCCCCGCGGGATAGCCGGGGCGCAGCGCCAGGGCTTGCTTATAGAGGTTCTCGGCTTCACTCACCCTGCCCATGGAAGCGCTGAGGGCGGCCAGCTCGATGCAGGCCTGGTAGCTGCGTTCATCGAGCCGCAGGGCTTCCCGGAACGCCTGCCGCGCCTCCTCCCTTTTCTGGTCTTCCTTCAGCAGCAACGCCCAATTTATCTGCGCCGGCGCCCAGGTTGCGGCCGCCTGCCGGGTCCGGCGTCCCTGCTCCAAGGCCTCCCGCAGGGAGGCCGGGTCCCGGCCGTTCCGGAATCGGACGAGCAGCGCCTCAGCCAGGGCCAGGCGCGCCTGGATGTAGCTGTCGTCCTGCCTCAGGGATTTTTCCAGGAAAGCGAGCCCCTTGTCCATTTGCTCCGGGGAGGCGCCGTCCCGCGCGAGCCCCCTCCCCTTCAGGTAGAGAACGAAGGCCCCCGGCATGGCCGTCCCGCCCCGGTTGGCGTACGTCAGCGCCCCGGGATTCTCCTTGAGCCGCAGCAGGCGCTGGAGCCTGGCGACGAGCTCGTCCTGGAACAGGGAAAGGTTGCCCACGTGCCCTTGGATTTCTTCGCTGCTCAGCTCGCGGCCGCTGCGGGCGTCCTGAAGGCGCAGGCGCAGGTGCAGCGCCTGCCTTTCCCCGTGCATCTCGCCACGGACGAACAGGTTGCATCCCCACAAACGCTGCAGGGCCAGCCCGGACCTGCCGCTGTCAGCCAGGATCTCTGAGGCCGGGACGGTCCAGAGCGTAGGGTAGAATTTTTCCAGCCGGACCAGCTTATCGGTGACGATGGCCGTGAAACCGTCGGCCAGCGCCCCGCTCTCCGCGTCGCCGGCGGCGCGGAAGGGCAGCACGGCCAGGTGCCTGTCGCGCGGGATGCCGGTCAGACCCAAGCCGCGCCGCAGCCGCTCGCGGACGCCCGGAACCAGGATGAGAAGTGCCGCCAGGCAGCCCACGGCCAGCAGGGCGGAGGCCCAGCGGCGGCGCTTCGCCCGGCGCCGGGCGCCACGGGTCGAGGCTCCCGGGCGGAAGATCGCCCGGATGCCGTCGAGAACAGCCCCGCGATCCTCCCGCTTGAATCCCAGGGCCTCGGTCCCCTCGCCGTCGGGGAGCCCCTTGAGTTGCTCGAGGTCGTTCATGAGCTCGCCGCTGTCTTGGTAGCGCTTGTCGGGGTCCTTGCAGAGCAGGCGCTTCACGCAGGCAAGCAGGGGAGCGGGCAGGCCGGGGCGGTACTCGTCGAGCGGGGCGGGGGACGACTTCACGACCGAGTACAGGATGGCGTGCGGGGACTCGCCGGAGAAGGGCAGGCGGCCGCTCAGCATCTCGTAGAGCACGACCCCCAGCGCCCACAGGTCGCTGCGGGCATCGGCCTCCCTGCCGCGGGCCTGCTCGGGCGAGACGTAGTGCATGGTTCCCAGCATCATCGAGCCCTTGGTCAGGGTGGAGATGCCGCTCAGCTTGGCCAGGCCGAAATCGAGGATCTTGACGCCGTGGTCTTCGCCGACGATGATGTTCTGCGGCTTGATGTCGCGGTGGACAATGCCCTGGGCATGGGCCGCCGCCAGGCCGGCGGCGATCTGCGTGGCGATGGAGATGACGGCGTTCGTTTGCAGGGGCGAATGATTATTCACCCCTGCAGATATTATCTCCCTCAGGGTGCGGCCCCGGACGTATTCCATGGCGATGAAGACCCGGCCTTCGTGCTCGCCGATCTCGTATATCGTCACGATATTGGTGTGGTTGAGGGCGGCCGCGGCCCGGGCTTCCCTCTCGAAGCGCAGGCGCGCCTCCTCGTCGCTGGTCAGGTCCTGGGGCAGGAACTTGAGCGCCACCCGGCGCTCGAGCTTGGTGTCCTCGGCGAGGAAGATTTCGCCCATGCCCCCGCGACCGATTTCATCGGTAATCCTGTAATGACCAATCGTCTTGCCGATCATAGTTTGAACTCTGGGATCGCGGGGACATGGCCCCCGCGACCGATTTCATCGGTAATCCTGTAATGACCAATCGTCTTGCCGATCATAGTTTGAACTCTGGGATCGCGGGGACGCGGCCCCCTCGGCCGATTGCTTCTATGATCCTGTGGTGAGCGATATTCTTCCCGATCATGCCTCCTCTTCCTGGTTTCTGATTGTAGATGCTTCCCCTCGGATTTTCAACAGGGATCGGTCGTCGGGGAAAAAACAATGCGGGCGAGCATCACCCCAAGAAAGCATGGCTTGCGACCGGGTATGCGGACTTTGGCCTATGCTTTCCTTGATCCCGCTATTCCGCGCAGCCGCCGGAAGGCCTTTTTTATGGACCAGCTGCACTGTTTTCTCCCCCTCTGTGGATCGACCGCCGCGATGGCCCGCAGGGCACGGTCCAGCTCCTCGACCTGGAAATAGCGTTTTTCGCGGTTTTTGGCCAGCGCCCGGTTCACAATGCGCTCCAGCACCGTCGGTGCATCGGGGCGGAGCCTGGCCAGGGGCTCCGGCTTCTCGTTGAGTATGGAATAGATCATCTCCTGTTCGTATTCGCCCTGGAACGGCAATCGGCCGCCGAGCATCTCGTAGAGCATCACGCCCAGCGACCAGATGTCGGTCCGCTGGTCCACCGCTCTGCCCAGTCCCTGCTCCGGGGACATGTAGGCGACCGTGCCCAGCGTGGAGCCGTTTTTCGTCAGCGTGACCTGGCTTCCGACCAGCTTGGCCAGCCCGAAGTCGAGGATCTTGACGGCGCCACTGGAGGCAACGAAGATGTTGGCCGGCTTGATGTCGCGGTGGATGATGCCCTTGGCGTGGGCGGCGGCGAGACCGGAGGCGATCTGGGAGGCGATATCGATCACCTGGGGGATCGGCAGACGGTGGACAGTGGACGGCGGACGGCCCATAAGGTCCTCGCCGAGGGGACCAACGGCAATAAGCTCTTTCAGGGTCTGGCCCTCCACGTATTCCATGGCGATGTAGACCTGGTCCTCGTGCTCGCCGATCTCGTGGATGGTGACGATGTTGGGATGGTTCAGCGCCGCGGCGGCCTGGGCCTCGCGTTCGAAGCGCATCCTGGCATCGGCGTCATTGGTGAGGGCCCTGGGGAGAAACTTCAGCGCCACCCGCCGGTGCAGCTTGCTATCCTCGGCGAGATAGACCTCTCCCATGCCCCCTCGGCCAATCAATCCAGTTATCCTGTAGTGACCAATAATCTGGCCGATCATTTGCATCACCTATAGGCCTCCGGGACGCGGACGCGGCCCCCTCGGCCGATTTCGTCAATAATCCTATAATGAGAAACTATCTTCCCGATCATCGTCCCATCCCCAGGACGTCGGAGCCCTCCCTGCCTTACATCCAGGTCATTGTAGAGGATGCGGGAACGAAATGCAACAAGACCGGCGTGGTTGGCCCTGCCGGATGGACTCAAACGAGGCTACAGATTTTTTTCGCTCAGATCCAGCAGGCCCAGCCTCATCTTCGCATAATGGCACTCGGGATTGAGCTGCAGGCAGCGGGCGTAGTGCTTCTTCGCCTCGGCGATTCTGCCTCCCGCCTCCAGCCGGGCGGCCAGCGCGTAGCACAGGTCGATGGATTCGGGGCACTCGCCGCAGGCGAAGGCCAGGAAGTCGATATATTCGGCCGTGCCGTTTTTGTTGGCGGGAAATCGGTTGTCGACGAGTTCGCCGAAGAATTTTTCCAGGTTGTAACCGCTGTCAAGCAAATTCCGTCTGTTCGCCTGGTACAGCCTTTTCATCCCATCGCAGCCGCCAGCGCCGTACTCCTTCGCCAGCTCCTGCGCCAAGGCCCTCGCTTTCCGGCATGTCCGGTCGTAGTTCCTCACGGCGGCCAGAGCCGGATCGATGTTGTCGCAGTAGTCGGCCGCGGTCATCCTCGTCACGATGTCGGGATTGTGGGTGGTGTTGAAGTCGAAGGGCTCCGAATCCTGGTAGTAATCGACCGAGCAACCGATAACGACCTGGGGATGGTTGGGTAGGGCGAATTTCCTGAAGGAGCCGTAGTGGTTGGGCCTGCCCGCGGTCTCTTCGCCGATGACGGTGGCCTGGGTGTACTTCCTGAAGACGGTGGTGAAGTGCACGGCGGCCGAGTAGGTCACTCGCCCGGTCACCAGGAAGAGCCGGTCGTGGCGGTCGATAAGGGGCCGGGCGATGATGCCCTTCAGGAGGGGCAGCTCCACGTGGTTGCCGCCGTTATTGGCCCGGATGTCGATGACGAGCTTCTCCGCCCCGCTTTGGTCGAGGGCCTCGAAGAATCGCGCGCACGATTGCCCGAAGGATCCCTCCTCGTGTCCTTCGCCGTGGGGAAAGTCCAGCGAGTTGATCTGCAGGAACATCATCCTTTCCTGGGGGAGATATTCGAACCAGAACTTCCTCTCCCTGTCCTTCAGCCACAGGGGCAGGGGATTCGCGGCCCCATCGTTCATGGTGGCCAGCCCGTTGCCGGCCTGGGGATACCAGGTGCCGAGATACATGGCCATGGCGATGAAGGGCACGGTGCCGATCTCCCTCCTGACCTCCTTGCCCCGGCGGGTGCGCAGGGTCAGTGCGATCCGTTCGACGGAGTCGATGGCACCGATGCCTTTCAGCATCTCCGCGAAGCCGAGCGTATAGTACAGGCTCTTCTTCTCCCCGCTGGCATTGTCGTGGCTATACAGCCGGCCGAGCCTGCGTACGGCCTCCCCGACGGGCAGCTGGCCGATCTTCACGACCCTGGCGCCGACCAGGTCCTGGTGCGGGGCTATTCCCGCCAGGATATGGACCCCGTCCTTGAAGGGATACAGGATGAACGGCAGCAGGTGAAATGAGCGATTGAGCCATTCCGGATCCGATTGCTCGAAGCCCACCCGCGTATGGCCGTCCTGCAGGTTGGCAAGCAGGCCCGAGATCGCGATGACGATGTCCGCTTCGCTCAGGCGGCGAATCTCGTCGGCGAGCTTCTCCTTCAGCCGGTGGAAATCCTCCCTGGGGAAGAATCCGAAGGGGTTCGGGTGCATGATCTCGATCCGGCGGACGAGATAATCGAGGTCCTCCCGCCACGAGGCGGAACTTTGATCCTGGGCCGAAGCGCAGGCGGCCAGCAGCAGGATGCCAGCGACGATGGTCAAACCTCTTTTCATCTTTGCTTTCCTCCCTTATCTCTGGATACCCATGAACGGAAACCGGGACGGATAAGTTCCCATGGCCCTCGTGGCGGGCTGCTCTCTTCCGCGCCGCCCGCGCATCGCTGCCGACGGGGGAGCGCAAGTGGAAAAAAATTCCCTTTGGGTTATAATATTCTGAAATGAAATCCACAGGAGGGAGAGATGCCGATCAAGAAGCTGAAGGATTTCCTGGACAAGAATAAAGTCAAGTACGTGGCCGTCAGCCACTCCAAGGCCTTCACGGCCATGGAGATCGCCGCCTCGGCCCACATCGCGGGCAGGGAACTGGCCAAGACGGTGATGATCAAGATCGACGGCCGGATGGCCATGGCCGTGCTGCCCGCCTCGCACCGCGTCGACTTCGAGCTCCTCAAGAAGGCGTTGAAGGCCACCCAGGTCGAGATCGCCAATGAGTCCGAGTTCAAGGGGCTGTTCCCCGATTGCGAGCTCGGCGCCATGCCGCCCTTCGGCAACCTGTACGACCTGGACGTGTACACCGCCCAGAGTCTGGCCGAGGACGAGGAGATCGCCTTCAACGCCGGCTCCTTCACCGAGCTGATCAAGCTTTCATTCAAGGACTACGAGAAGCTGGTCAAGCCCACGCTGCTGAAGTTCTCCGCGCCGAGGTAAAGAACTCCTTAGACCGGTTCACCGGGAGCTTGGCAAACGCACCCGCTTGAGGCGACCCGGGCCTGCGTTTTCTGTCCTTCCCAGGATGCGATGAGGGGAATGGCTTGCTTGATCATGCGTTGCCGTTCTTCATCGTTTCACTGGCCCTAGAAAGCGGTCGAGCCAGTTCAGCGTCTCCTTGATGATCTCATTGTGTGGTACAATATGGTCAGTATCGTAGAGTTTCAACTCCTTTTGATGCGCGGGCGTTCCCAGAAGATCGAACATCGGCTGGATGCTCGTTTCATAAGGGAAGGTCATATCGTATCTGCCGTTGAGCATCAGGGTGGGGATCTTCACCCGGGTAATGTAATTGATCTCGTTGACCTCGGGGCGGGCCACTCCGTTTATGCCCCCGGAGATCAGGAGGCTGGCCTTCAGGCGCTCTTCCACCGCGGGGATGATGGCTCCATATCTTCCTCCCCAGCTCACGCCGGCAAAGGCCAGCTTCGTGCAGTCGATGTCGGGCCGCGTTTCCAGGTAATCGACGCTTCTCTTGAAATCCTTTGCCACTTTGATGAAAAAGTCCGCATATTGACGGGAATTGTCGCCGCTGTGAATTTCAGCAAGCGCAGCCGTGCCCCGCTCGAATGTTCCC
>JAFGST010000065.1 GCA_016934475.1 Candidatus Aminicenantota bacterium
CCCAGGCGGCCGGCGCCCCGGTTCAGGAACAGGGCGCAGGCGGCCAAGAGGGCGTGGAGGCCATCGATTCCGCCCAAGGGGGCTCGATCGTTCCAGAACGCCCGCAAATAGCCGAGGAGGCGCCGGCAAAACGAACGTCCCCCTTCACGCCCGGGCCGAAAACTCGCTCGGTCGCCGTCCCGCCTCCTGCCGGCACCGTCCGCTTCAGCTCCTTCCCGCCGCTGGCCGACGTCTATCTCGACGGGGAAAGGATCGGCAACACGCAGCAGGTCTTCGAGAAGGAGTTCCCTCCCGGCGAGCACGTCTTCACCTTCTCCATCCCGGGCTACCGGTCCGCCGAAGTGCGCGTCTCGCTGGACCCCGGGGAAACGGCCAGCGCCCACCATCGCTTTCCGCCCTTCCGCAGTTTCACCATAACCGCCCGTCCCTTCGGGCGCGTCTTGGTCGACGGTACCGACTACGGCGACACGCCGCAGACCATCAAGCTTTCCTACGGCGAGCACCGGGTGCAGGTGACCAAGGAGGGGTATCGCCCCGAGGAGCTGACGATCACGATCGGTCGGGACACGAAAAATTCGGCCCATTTTGAATTGAACAAGGAGGAAAAAGAATGAGAACCATGCGAAAAACCGCCGTGGCGACGATCTTCGTGTTTCTGCTGTCGACGGTTTCGGGTGCCATCACGGCGCTGGAGGCCCAGTCCGGTACCGAGGGCGACGAAATCGCCAGGCTCGTCCAGGAAGCGGATGAAGCCTACCGCAACGGCAGCTTCAATCTGGCCATAGATAAGTACCGCGAGGCCATGCGCCTGATCACGGAGAAGAAGGAGCTGGTCCAGACCAAGCAGGCGCTGTTCCAGACCATGATCTCCCTGGCCCTGACCTATTTCACCATCCAGGAAAACGCCAAGGCCGAAAAGCAGCTGGAAGACCTGGTGCGGGCCAGCCCCAAGCAGGAGCTGGATCCCGAGTTCTACCCCCCGAAATTCCTGGAGATCTTTCGCGCCGTGCAAAGGAATTCCCTGGGCCGGCTGGCGGTGGCCTCCATGCCGGCGGGCGCCGCGATCCTCCTCGACGGCGCCAAGGTGGGGCAGGCGCCCCTGGAGCTGGAAAAGGTCCTCAAGGGGATGCATGAGATCCAGGCCGAGCTGGAGGGTTATGCCCCGGTCCGCCGGGAGATCCTCGTCCAGGCCGCCACGGACAACACGGTGGAGATCGAACTGGAGGTCGTCAAGCCGGTCGTCGAGAAAAAGGTCTCGCCCGCGGCGGTGCCGGCGAAAAAGAAGAAAAAGAAGTTCTCGCCGCTGATCATCGTCGGCGGCGCGGCGGTGGCGGCTCTGGCCGTCGTGCTGCTGTCCGGCAAAAAAAGCGAGCCCGAGAAGCAGCTTCAGTCGAGGGCCTTCAGCGAAATGAATCCCACGCGCATCGACATCCTCCTTCCCACCTACCTGCCGCTGGAGGTCAGCGACATCCCGGCCCGGATCGAGAGGATCGAATTTCTCGTGCGCATCGAGCATCCCGGACACATGGAGGACCTGAACGTGAGCATCGTCGGCACCGACGGCCACACTCTTTTCAACATCTGGAACCGCGACCAGGCCAGCGAATCCCCCACCGTAATCAAGGGCGGCACCGATGCCTTCAACGCCCTGGCCCCGAACGGCATCTGGCGTCTTCTGGTGCAGAATCCCGGCCGCAGCGCCGGAGGTCAAATCCTGGAGTTCACGCTCAAGATTTATTTTTACCGGTAAGCGGGCCGGACGGGGCTAGCGTTCGATCCCGTCCCGCGCCTGGAGGCCCTTCGCGTAGTAGTGGCGCACTTCCTTCATCTCGCTGACCAGGTCGGCGCGGGCCAGGACGGCCCGCGGGGCGTAGCGCCCGGTCAGCACCAGCTCCACGGCGGCGGGCTTGCGGTCCATGAGCTCCAACACTTTCTCGACGGCGATGATCCTGAAATGGAGCAGGGTGTTGATCTCGTCCAGCACCACGATCCGGAAGCGGCCGCCGGCCAGGGCACTTGCGGCGGCGGCCAGCCCCGCCTCGGCCGCGGCCACCTCGGCCGGGGCAACGCCCTTTTCGCGATGATGGAACTCGGGGAGCCCGAACTGCTCGATGGTGATGAGATCGGCCAGGCGCTCGCGCACAACCAGCAGCTCGCCGTACTCCCCTTTCTTCATGAACTGCGCCACGTAGGTTCTCATGCCGCGGCCGGCCGCCCGCAGGGCCAGGCCCAATGCCGCGGTGGTCTTGCCCTTGCCGTTGCCGGTGTAGACCTGGATGCGTCCCGCAAAGTCCATGGTCTCCTCAGGTCATCTTCATGGAGTAGAGCTTGGACACCCCGGGTTCGTCCATGCTGATGCCGTAGATGTAGTCGGCCTCCTCCATGGTCTTGAAGTTGTGGGTGATGATGACGAACTGCGTCTGGCTCTTCAGCTGGTGCAGGAACTTGAGAAAACGCTGGATATTGGCCTCGTCGAGAGAGGCGTCGACCTCGTCGAACACGCAGAAGGGCGACGGCTTGTACTCGAACAGCGAGAAGAGGAACGCCAGGGAGGTCAGCGTCTTCTCGCCGCCGGAGAGCAGGCGCATGCTCTGCAGCCTCTTGCCCGGGGGCTGGGCCTGGATCTCCAAACCGGCCTCCAGCACGTTCTCGCTGTCGGTCAGCGCCAGCTCCGCCTCGCCGCCCTCGAAGAGGATCTTGAAGTTCTTGACGAAGTTCTCCTTGATGGCGCCGAAGGCGGCGAGGAAGCTCTCGCGGGACTCGCTGTCGATGCGGGCAATGGCGGTGTTCATATCGGCGATGGACTTGACGATGTCCTCCTTCTGCCCGAGCAGGAAGCCATGGTCCTTTTCCAGGATCGCGAACTCCGCCTCGGCCGAGAAGTTCAGGCGGTCGCTGTCGCGCATGCGGTTGAGCTTGCTCACCAGCTCGGCGTAGCGCGACTCCAGGGCGGCGGCCTCGTCCCGCAGCATCGCCTCGTCGGCCTCGATGTCCTTCAGTTCCGCCCCCAGCTCCTGGCCGGCGATCTCCTCCAGCTGGAATAGGTCCTTTTTCACCGCGGCCATCTTGATCTCGCTCTCCTTCTTCTTCTCGCGCCACTCGTCGAGGACCGTTCTCCTGGCGGCCAGGTCGGCGGTCGTCTGCTTCAGCCGGGCGTTCACCTCCGCCAGCGCCTGTTCCTCCTTCTTCAGGAGCTTCTCCAGCTCCGCCTTCTCCTTGGCCACGACCTTGCCGCGCGCCGTGATCTCCTTGATGCGCCCGGCGCCGGCGTCGATCTCCTGATGCAGGCGCTCCTTTTCCTCGGCGGCGCCGAGCGCCTGCTGGCGGCGCTTTTCCTGGCGGCTCCGGCTCTCCTGCAGCGAATCGCGCCGCGAGCGGATCCTTTCGCGGACGAGGGCCAGGGCGTTGTCGTGCTGGATCTTCTCTTTTTCCTTCTCGTTGACCGCGGCCAGCAGCGTTTCGGCCGCGAGGGTCGAGCGTTCCCGCTCGCCCTCCATGGCCTCGTTCCGCCGGCCGAGATCGGCTTGTACCCGCTCCAGCTCGGCCAGCCGTTTTTTCACGGTCTCCGCCTCCGCGCTGAAGGCGTCGATCTCGGCGCCGGTGACCTGGATGCGGTTCCGGCCGAGGTCGCGGTTCTTTTTCAGGGCATCCAGCTGCGAGCGCAGCGTGAGCTCCTCTTGCCGGTGGGCGCCCAGCGCGGCCTCGGCGCGGCGCTGCCGCTCCGCCTTTTCGCTCTCCCGGGCAACGGCTTTTTCCAGGCCGGAGAGCGAGCTCTCCAGTTCGCCACGCAGGGAGGCGACCTTTTTGTCGATGGCCTTGATCTCGTCCAGGACCTCGAGGATGCCCCGATCGCGGTTCCGGATCAGGACGCCGTGGCTGCCGATCACCTCGCCGCTCTCGGTGACGACGTCGGCGCCGAAGCGGGCGTACAGAGCCAGTCCGTTCTTGAGGGTGTCGACCAGCACCCCGTCGCGAAAGCGCGCCTTCAATTCCTTGTCGTCCAGATCGAATAGCTCCTTCACGAAATTGCGGAATCCGGGCTCGCGGCGGATGGAGGCCGGCAGGCCGGGCGCCGGGGCGCGCTTGACGAAGGCCTTGTGCAGGTCGGGGCGCAGGGCATCTTGTTCGTCGCGCAGGACGGGAGCGTCCAGCTCGTCAAAATAGAAGCTTTCCAGCACGGTATGGAGGTTGCGGGGGGCCTGCAGGAGCTCCTGCAGGACCATCCCGTTCCTGGGCGGGGCGGCCTGGCCTTCGCCGCCGGCGATCTTGGCCTTGATTTCCAGGAACTTCCCCTTCTGCCGCTCCAGGGTGGCGATCTCGTCCCGGGCCTCCCGCTGCTGCCGCTCGATCTCCAGGCGTTCGGCGCGCGCCTGCTCGAGCTCGGAGGCGGCCCGGGCCGAATCCTCGCTGCGGCGGCCCAGCGCCCCAGCGATTTCCTGGAGCGCCGCCTCGATGCGGCTGATCTCCGGGTCCCGGCCCTGCTTCTCGAGCTCCTGGATGATGTGCCTGCGGCTGGCGATGTCTCCCTCCAGGCGCAGCAGGTTCTTTTCCAGGTGGCTGGCCTCGTTGCGGCTGCGGGAGATCTCCACCTGGAGCTCGAACATGGCCTTCTTCAAGTGCCCGTCATCGAGGGTGCGGGCCGCGACGGCATCGCGGGCCGTTTCCAGCTCGCGTTCGATCTCCTGGCCCCGGGCGGAGTGCTCGGCCAATTGCCGCTCGTGCGCGGCCAGCTCCTCGCTCAAGGCCTCGTCCTGGCGGCCGATCTCCCGGGTTTCGTTCTCGCTTTCGCTGACGAAGGCGTCCAGTTCCCCGATCCGCTGCTTGAGGAACTCCTGGCGCTGCTGCGTCTTCTCGATCTCCTTGCTGCCATCCAGAAGCTTGTTGTTGTGGTCGAAGACGTGCTGCTGGTTGCGCTTGGAGCTTTGTTCCAGCTCCCAGCGCCTGGCCTCGAGCTCGAGCAGGGACTTTTCGAAGTCGCCGATCTCCTTGACCAGCGCGGCTTCGCCGTTCAGGAACTCCATGATCTTTCCGCCCTGCAGATCGAACTCCTCTTTGAAGACCAGGTATTTCTTCTTCAGCAGGGCCTTCAGCAGCTCATTGCGCGAATTCTTCACGTCGCGGTAGCGCCGGGCGAAGTGCACCTGGTTCTTCAGCTCGCGCAGGCGGTTGCTCTTCTCCTGCAGCACCAGCTCCAGGCTGTCCAGGTTCTGCTGGGCGATGAGCAGCTTGCCGGCGGTCTCCTTCTTCCTTTCCAGGTACTGGGCGATCCCCGCCGCCTCCTCGATCAGGATGCGCCGTTCGCTGGGCTTGAGGGTGACCATCTTTTCCACGCTGCCCTGCTCGAAGATGAAATAGTTGCGCTCGCCGATGCCCAAGTCGAACAGCATGTCCTGCACGTCCTTGTTGCGGCAGAACTTCTCGTTCAGGATGTACTTGCCCTCGCCGCTGCGGAAGAAGCGGCGGGCGATGTAGGTCTCGCCGTCGTTATTGGCGAAATAGGCCCCCACCTCGGTCATGCCCAGGGGCTTCTTCGAGGCGCTGCCGGTGAAGATCAGGTCCTCGTTGTTCTCGCCGCGGAGGTTCTTTATGCGCTGCTCGCCCAGCACCCACAGCAGGGCGTCGACCAGGTTGCTCTTGCCGCAGCCGTTGGGCCCGATCACGGCCGTGATGCCCGGGTGGAACTGGACGATCGTTTTCTCCGGGAACGATTTGAAGCCGTGCATCTCGAGCTTTTTCAGATAGATTTGCATGATGTCCGTCTGGGCCGCGCGGTGCCGGCCGCCAGAAAGATACCACAACTCGGGCGCTTTGTAAATTTCGCGAGCGGTGCCGGATGCGGGTGACAAAAACGGCTTTCTCGAGTAGAATGCCCTCGGGGCGACGCCATGTTTCGCATCCGCAAGATACAGGACTACCACACGCCGGACAACCGCAAGGCGCTGGACCAGATGCTGGCCATCCTGCGCAGCCACTTCACGGCCGTGAAGCCGGAAAAGATCCAGAGAATCGTGCGGCGCATGGAAAACCCGATCCCCTCCCGGCTGCAGACGATCGTCTTCGTGGCCGAGGACGCCGACGACAAGGTGAAGGGCTTCGCCATCCTCCTTGTCGCTCCCGACCTGGGCTTTTCCTTCCTGGACTTCATCGCCACCCGCAAGGGCATCCTGGCCGGCGGCATCGGCAGTGCCATCTACGAGCGGGTGCGCGAGGAGGCCGAGGAAACGGGCAGCATCGGCCTCTTTTTCGAGTGCCTTCCCGACGATCCCCTCCTCTGCCCGAAGCCCAAGCTGCAGAAGGAGAACGCCGCCCGCTTGCGATTCTACGAGAAGTTCGGCGCCCGGCCCGTCGTGGGCACGAAATACGAGACCCCGGTCAAGGAGGGGGACGTCTGCCCACCCTACCTCGTCTTCGACGACCTGGGCCACGGGCAGCCCCTGTGCCGGGACAGGGCCCGCGAGATCGTGCGCGCCATCCTGCAGCGGCTTTATGCCGACTACTGCCCCGACGAATACATCCAGATGGTGGTCGACTCCCTCCAGGACGATCCGCTGCGCCTGCGGCCGCCGCGCTATTCCAGGAAGAGCCCGGCCAGCGTCGAGACGGCGCTGCGCCTGAAGAACCGCAGGGTCATGCTGCTGGTCAGCGAAGGGCACCACATCCACCACGTCCGCGAACGCGGCTACGTGGAGTCGCCAGTGCGCATCGATTCCATCCTGGCCGAAGCCGGAAAATCGGGCCTGTTCGCCCGCATCCCCAGCGAGCATTACCCGGAAAAGTACATCCGCGAGGTCCACATCGCCCCGCTGGTCAATTTCATCAAGCGGGTCAGCAGGGAGATCGACCCGGGAAGCTCGCTGTACCCCTACGTCTTCCCCGTGCGCCTGGCCGACCGGCCACCCAAGGAGTTCTGGGTGGCGGCCGGGTATTACTGCATCGACACCTTCACCCCCCTGAGCCGCTACACCTTCCAGGCCGCGCAGCGGGCCGTGGACTGCGCCTTGACCGGAGCCGACCGGCTGCTGCAGGGGGACCCCCTGGCCTACGCGCTGGTGCGCCCTCCCGGACACCATGCCGAGAGCCGCGTGTTCGGCGGCTTCTGCTACTTCAACTCCGCCGCCGTCGCCGCCCAGTACCTATCCCGCTTCGGCCGGGTTGCCATCCTGGACCTGGACTACCACCACGGCAACGGCCAGCAGGAGATCTTCTACCGCCGCAAGGACGTCCTGACGATATCCCTCCACGCGGATCCCTCGTTCGCCTACCCGTACTTCAGCGGCTTCCGCAACGAAAAGGGGGAGGGCGAGGGGACGGGAACCAACCTCAACATCCCCCTGCCGGAAAAGCTCGGCGGCACCGAATACCGCATGGCCCTGAAAAAGGCCCTGAAGCGCGTGGCCGACTTCCGCCCCGAGTTCCTGATCATTCCCTTCGGGGCCGACACGGCCAGGGGCGATCCGACCGGAACCTGGAGCCTCAAGGTTAGCGACTTCCATGCCCAAGGGATGTTGATCGGGGCTATGCCCCTGCCCAAGCTGGTGGTGCAGGAGGGGGGCTACCGCACCCGGCAGCTGGGGGTCAACGTGGTGGCGTTTTTCGAAGGGCTGCTGCAGGGGCGCAACCATCGTTGACTGGGGCGGCACCCCGGCCCCTCATCTTTCCGGGCTGGCTCCGCCCCGCCATGCTCAGCTCTCCGGCGGCGGCCCGTCCCAGATGTTGGGCGGGGCGCGCCGTTCCACGGGCGCTTTCCTGGCCATCTCCTGGAAGAGCTGGGCCCCGGTCATGGTGGCGGGCTCCAGCTCCTCGAGCAGATGCAGCGCGGCCCAGCCGATCAGGCCCAGCACGCCGGCGGTCCAGAGCGTGAATTTCAGGTACGTGAAGAGGATCATGAAGAAACCTCCGGCGCCGAGGCTGAAAAGGAAGAGGACCAGCGGGACGGCGCCGGAGCTGAGCAGCACCAGCCGCGCGGCCCGGGCCGCGGTGATCTCGCCCCGCGGCGGATCCTGAAGGTTGATGAACGCGTTGATGGCGGCGAACAGGTAGCAGACAAAGACGCCGATCAGGGTCAGGCCCACGAAAACGAGTCCCGTGGATACCCGGCCTATCCGGAGCAGCTCGAAGAAGGAATAGAATGGCGGCCTGGCCCCGGTGATGGGCACGAAGGAAATCACGATGAAGGCGCCGGCGGCAACAGCCGAGATCCGCCTCCCCGAGGCATGGCCGGTCCGGGCATAGTGCGCCGAGCCGACGTAGAGGCCGACCAGCGAGAGAACCAGCAGGATGACGGGCCAGGTGCGGAAGTTCAGCCCTCTCAGGCTGGAGGAAAGCAGGTCGTCCCCCATGATCAGGAACATGGGCAGCACACCCAGGGCCAGCAGGGCCGCGGCGTGCTGAACGCCCTGCAGGCGCCGATCGAGCCAGCGGGCGGCCAGCCCGGCCAGGAGGGGATGCAGGAGCATCAGGGTCTGATACAGGCTGCCCTTGCCCAGCAGGGCGATGTTGACGAAAATGACCTTGCTGTGGCCGAAGAAGGAGAGCACCACCGGCAGAAAGAAACCGGCCAGCAAGGCGAGGGAAATCAGGTGCAGGGTGTCGTAGCGGGCCGAATCGGGCATCTCGGACGGATTGCCGTTCATGTCAGGCCTCCTTATGCTTTCATTCCGGGATCCGTTTCCCGGCCCTCCTTCCTTGGCGCGCAGGGGCTTCCGTCTGCAGGATCCACCTCCGAACCCTGACGAACGAGGCCCGCCGCAGGGGAGCCGTCCCATTGTACGCCAGGGAAAAGGGAAATTCCACGCCGGGGATGGCAATGCGATCGAGGCTCGCGTATAATCGCTTCCGGGCGAGGGGCAATCCGGTTGCGGCCCGCAAGGAGGACGAACCCATGATCAAAGAGATCACGGCCGAGGAAATGAACTGCGAGAGCTTCATCGCGGAGAAGATCGGGGAGATTCAAGAAGCCGTGGGCGACAGCACGGCGATCAACGCCCTCTCCGGCGGCGTCGACTCCTCGACCGTGACCATGCTCGGCCACCGGGCACTGGGGCGGCGCCTGCGCACGGTGTTCGTCGAGAACGGCCTGATGCGCCGCAACGAGGCGCGTCGGGTCCGTGACCTTTTCGGCGCCCTCGGCGTCGAGGTCGAGGTGGTCGACGCCCGCGACGAGTTTTTCTCCGCGCTAACCGGCGTCACCGATCCCGAGCAGAAGCGCGAGGCCATCACGCAGACGTTCTATAAAAAAGTGTTCGGCCGCGTCGTCCGGGAGAGCGGCGCCCGGCATCTCCTGCAGGGGACGATCCTGACCGACGTCGACGAGACGGTCGCCGGCATCAAGCGCCAGCACAACG
>JAFGST010000066.1 GCA_016934475.1 Candidatus Aminicenantota bacterium
CCTGATCGCCGCCATCAATTTCATCAACCTGGCCACAGCCCGGGCGGAAAAAAGGGCCAGGGAGATCGGGCTGCGCAAGGCCGTCGGCGCCGGGCGCTGCCAGGTCGCGGCCCAGTTCTTCGGCGAATCGCTGCTGATCACCCTCCTGTCGCTGCCCCTGGCCGTCGTCCTGATTGGCGTCGCCCTGCCCCATTTCAACGAGCTGACGGGAAAGGAGTTCTCCCTGCGACTCCTCTCCGCCGACTTCGCCTTCAGCCTGGCGGGCATCGCCTGCCTGGTCGGCCTGCTGGCCGGCGTCTTCCCCTCCCTTTACCTTTCCGCCATGCAGCCGGCTCACGCCTTCCGCGGCTCCCGGCCGTTCCGCTTCCTGGGCAGGGGCCAGGCGGCGGGCTGGGTAAGGCGCGGCGCCCTGCGCCGGGGCCTGGTGACCCTGCAGTTTGTCATCGCCATCATCCTGATCGTGGCGACGCTTGTCGTCGGCAGCCAGCTGCGGCTGGTCCGCCAGAGAAGCTGGCACCTGGACAGGGACCAGGTCGTCACCATACCGGTCAAGGAGAATATCGGGCGCCAGTACGATCTGGTCCGCAGCGAACTGCTGAAAAACGCGGCGATCACGAATGTGGCGGCCAAGGATTGGAAACCGATCGGCATGAAAAACAACACCAACGGTGTGAGCTGGGAGGGGAAAACGGAGGATCAGAAAACGATCATGATGGGGACGACGCAGGTCGACTTCGATTACTTCGCCGCCATGGGGTTGGAGTTTGCCGCCGGCCGCGGATTTTCCGCCGCCTTCCCGGGAGACAAGGGGAACGCGTACGTGCTCAACGAGAAAGCCGTCGCCACGGCCGGACTCCAGTACGCCGTGGGCAAGTCATTCTCCGTCGGCGAGAGGAAGGGGACGATCGTGGGCGTCGTCCGGAACACGATCCTCGAATCCCTGCGCTATGAGCTGCAGCCGGAGGTTTTCTACTTGATCGACAATCCCGCCCAAGACCTCGCCGAGGGGACGGTCTTCATCCGCATCCGCGGCGGCACGCCGCTGCCCAAGGCCATTGCGCACATCCAGGGGGTCTGGAACGACATCAATCCCACCGCGCCTTTCGAATACCACTTCCTCGACCAGCAGATCGAAGCCCAGTACGGGAGCGAGCGGCGGCTGGGAAAGCTGTTCGCCGCCTTTGCCCTGCTGGCCGTTTTCATCTCCTGCCTGGGCCTCTTCGGCCTGGTCGCCTTCATGGCCGAGCAGCGGACCAAGGAGATCGGCATCCGCAAGGTCCTCGGCGCCTCGGTACCGCGGATCATGAACCTGCTGTGCCGGGAGTACCTGCTCCTCGTCGCCCTGGCCAATGCGATCGCCTGGCCCATCGCCTACTTGCTCATGGACCGCTGGCTGCGGGGATTCGCCTACCGCGCCGGAGTCGGTGCCGAGCTTTTCCTGCTGGCGGGGATCTCCGCCCTGCTGATAGCCATGTTGACAGTCAGCTTTCAAGCCGTCCGCGCCGCCCGTGCCAACCCGGCAGACAGCTTAAGGTACGAATGAAGGGAGACAGCAGGCCGCAGACCGGAAAGAGTTGGGCCATTGCACCTTGCCATTTTTTTCCAGCCTCCGGCCTCCCGTCTCCGGTCGCCACATACCGAAGTGAGCCATGTTTGACTTGAATAAAGCCTTGGCCGAATGGCGGCGCCCATGGCGTGAGTTGGCAGCGTTCGTGGTGAACGCGGTCAGGGAGTTGCTCAGGCAAAACAGGAGAGCGCAATGAAAAAAAAATTATGGCTTGGTTTTGTTCTGGTGCTGATCCCGTCGATCCTCACGCGGGCAGAAGATCGCAACATGGCCCATGAGCCCTTTCCTTCCCAACCCCAGAAGGGGGACGTGCAGGGCACGTGGAGAATAAAAGGCGGGAAAAAGATCATCCTGTCCGTCCCGCCCACCGACATGGAGGTCGACGGCCTGTCCGCCAGGGACATACGCGATATTGCCAGGGGTGCAAAAACGGGATGCAAGGTCCAGCGCGATGCCGGAACATTTTTCTTCGCCGGGCCCTTTCCCGCCTCACGGGAAAAATCCAAGAGGTTTTGCTTCCGTCCGCAACCGGAATACGGCGGCCGGCTCGAGGGCCTTGATTTAAAGGTCCCGGCTGGAGATGGAGAGGCATTGAGCTCCACGCTGTTCTTGTGCGCCGTGCACGACGTGTCTTGCGGCTACGCGGCCGAGATGAAAGGCGCCGGCTATGGCGGCATCTCCCTCGACCAGCTGATGAAACTCCGCGCGGCGGGCGTGACGGCCCAGTACGTGGCGGCTCTTGGCGAGATCGGCTACCGGAATCTTCCCCCGGATCACCTGGTGAAGCTTGGCGCCCTCGGCGTTTCAACCGACTATATGAAATCCTTGTTCGAAATCGGGTATCAAAACGTTCCCGTCGATGACCTGATCCTGCTTCGTGTCCATCGGGTTCCCATCGGCTTCATCCAGAGCGTGATCGGCACGAGCCATCCCCTGCCGACGATCCGCGAACTGGCGCTGATCTGGATCCATGGCGACAAGGTTTCCCGATTCAGATAAGTCGCCTCTCCGACAGGATCCTCCGGTTGTTTTTTTTTGGTTTTTGCGCTATGGTGCTTTTTCCTTGATTCATTTGCATGAATGGAAGGAGCATTTCCAGCCGGAGGAAGCATGAAGCTGAAATTCGTCGTCCAGGCCGCCCTCTTGCTGGCGCTGGCCGCCGGTGCTACGGCGCCGGCATGGGCCGAGGTGGCGCCCGCAGCCCCGCGCCTGAAATTCTACTTCTGGGAGCGCGTGCGCCAGGAGAGCTGGGACAACACCATGAGCCTGGACGAGGCAATGGCCGACTCCAGCGCCTACCTGCGCCTGCGCAGCAGCCTCGGCGCCCAGTGGACACCGGGTCGGGCGTGGCATGTGCACCTGCGCCTAACCAACGAGAACCGCGTCTACCTGGCACCCAAGCTCGATCCCCGGCTGAAGACCGACTTCAACGTCCACGAGGTCTTCTTCGACCAGTTGAATGTCACGTGGAAGAACCCGGGCCGCCTACCCCTCTCCGTCACCCTCGGGCGGCAGGACCTGATGCTGGGAGAGGGCTTCCTCATCTTCGACGGCGGGCCCCTCGACGGCTCGCGCTCGGCCTACTTCAACGGCCTGCGCCTGGACTATGCCTTCCGGAGCAAGAACAACCTCATCTTTTTCTTCGTCCGCCAGCCCCGTACCGACACCCTGCTGCCGGTCATCAACGAGAAGGAGCAGGCCATGGTCGAGCAGGAGGAGCAGGGCCTCGGCTTCTACTTCAGCGGCAAGGCCAAGCGGACCCAGCTGGAGGCCTACCTCTTCCGCAAGGACGCCTTCGCCCATGGGCCCCTGCCCGCCGGAGCCCTGCACGTGGCCGGTGGCCGGCTGGTCCATCCGTTCACGGCGAAGCTGTCGCTGACCGCCGAGGGCGCCGTCGAGCTGGGCACCTGGGGGGAGGAGAGCCGCCGCGGCCTGGGCGGCTACTTCCACCTGGACCACAGGTGCGGCCGGCGCTTCCCCCTCCCCGCCCAGCTGACCCTGGGCGGCATCTACCTGAGCGGCGACGACCCGGCCACGCCGCGCCATGAGGGGTGGGACGCCGCCTTCAGCCGCTGGCCCAAGTGGAGCGACTCGCTGATCTACCTGCAGGCCCGGGAAGGCCGCGTGGCCGACTGGACGAACTTCATCTCCCTCTACGCGGCGCTGGTCTTCGAGCCCGCCGCGCGGGCGAAGCTGCACCTGGCCTGGCACCGCCTGGCCGCCCCCGAAACGACCGCGCCGTCGGCCCTGCTCAGCGGCTCGGGCCGGCGCCGCGGCGACCTGCTCATCACCAAAGTCACCTACGACGTTTCCCAACACCTGGCCGGGAGGCTGATATGGGAATACTTCAAGCCGGGAAGCTTCTATGTTGCCGGAGCCGACCCCTACCACTGGGTGCAGTTCGAGCTCTTCTTCCGCTTTTAAATCTTTGGAGGAACGCATGATCCTGAAAATCGTGGTTCTCACCCTCTATGTGCTGGCCATCGTGGCCATCGGCATCCTGCGCGGCAGGAAAACCTCGACCTTCCACGACTTTTTCCTCGGCGGCGGCAATATCGGCCCCTGGATGACCGCCTTCACCTACGGCGCCGCCTATTTCTCGGCGGTGATCTTCATCGGCTTCTCGGGCAAGATCGGC
>JAFGST010000067.1 GCA_016934475.1 Candidatus Aminicenantota bacterium
GCCTGAGCAACATGATCGACGACGAAACCATCCGGAACTTCACCATGGGCGATTATCCTCAGGAGGCGGCCGATGCCCTGGTCAAGCTGGCCAATGACCACGGTGGCACCGACAACATCACGGTGCAGGTGATCCGCCTCGGCTCCCTGGAGACGATGGAGAAGACGAAGCCCATCCGCCTAAGCCGGCCGCGGCGCAAGCTGGTATCCTTGGTCTCCCTGCTGGTCCTGCTCCTCATCCTGGTTGGCCTGTGGTACGTTTTCCTTTCGCCCGACCCGGGCGATTCCGTTCCCCTGAACGGCTCGGTCGCGCCGGCGGCCATCGCCCGGACGAGAACGAGGCTGCAGATCGCCGAGCTCGAATCGTCGGCGCTGGGCGCCCAGGGGCTCACCGCGGCCGACTGCCTCTTTCTCAGCGGCGGGAGGCTCCATGTGGTGCGCAATCGCCGGCTATCCGTGTTCCGCCTCGCCGACCCGGAGATGCGCTCCTTCGAGTTGAGCGCCCAGGAGCAGGTGATCCCCTCCGCCTCCCGCGGCGGGGAGATCTATCTTCTCCGGCGCGAACCGACCGAGTCGCTCGGCTACCAGCTCGTCCGCCACGATCTCGACCGGACGATGCTGCGCGTCCGGGCCGGGGGGGAGCTCAACTCCAAGGAAAGCCAGCCCGGCAGCGTCCCGCTGTACAAGATCGCCGGCCTGCGGGAACGCATCGTTCCCGATTTCATCAATGAGGACATCTTTGTCTTCCACGACACGGGGCACTATTACCAGATCGCGAACTGGCGGACCGCCGACGGCCTGCTGGCTCGCATCGGCGACCTGGCATTCTCTCCCGAAGCCCGGCTCTTCGTCCAGGGCGCCGGCAGCCGGACCACCCTGCTGTATCATGACGCGGTCAGCGGGCGCACCGCGCTCTTCAGCGCCGTGGGCATCGTGCAGAAGGTCCGGGAACTCCGCGCCGTGCACCTGGGCCGACTCCTGCTGATGGAGTACGACGAGGACCGGGGGCTGCTCTGCTACACTGCGGACCAGTGCGTGGAGATGCGCGACGGGGAGCCGGCCTCCAGTCACCGCTACGTTTGGAACAACTTGCACATGCGCCTCGCCAAGGTCCTGCTGGACATGGTCGACGGCCGCAAGCTCGCCGTCAACGACGGCAACCGCTTCTTCGCCGTCTCCTGCGCGCCATGATCAAGATCGGCGGCACGCTGGGTCATTTCCAAATCCAGGCCGAAATCGGCCGCGGCGGCATGGGAACCATCTACTCGGCCGTGGACACCATGCTCAACCGCGAAGTGGCCCTGAAGGTCATCCATCCGCAGTTGACCGACAACCAGCAGCTGATGGAGCGCTTCAAGATCGAGGCCATGACCCAGGCGCGTCTCAACCATCCCCATATCGTCACCATCTTCAGCTTCAACAAGATCGAGGATGAGTACGTGATCGCCATGGAATACGTGGAGGGGAGAAGCCTGAAGGAGATCCTCCTGGAAAAGAAGCAGCTCCACCCCGCCGAGGCCGTGGACATCATCGTCCAGGTCGCCGAGGGACTGCGCTACGCGCACGCGCACAATGTAATCCATCGCGACATCAAGCCGGCCAACATCCTGATCGACCGGGATGGGGCCGTCAAGATCTCCGATTTCGGCATCGCCAAGATCTTCGGCTCGCAGGGCCTGACCAAGACCGGCATGCTGATCGGCACCCCCTGGTATACTTCGCCGGAGCAGATCGTCGGCAAGTGCATCGATTTCCGCAGCGACCTGTACTCGCTGGGCGTGACGTTCTACGAGGTGCTCACCGGCAGGGTGCCCTTCGATTCCGAGACCAATTCGGAATTCCAGATCCAGAAGGCCCACCTGGAGACGCCGCCGCCGCGGCCCTCCATCTACAACCCGGAGATCGGCATCAAGCTGGAGAAGTTCGTCCTGCTGGCCCTGCAGAAGAAGGTGGAAAAGCGTTTCCAGAGCGCCCGCGACATGATCGACGAGCTGCGCCGCATCCGTGGCGACATGACCCGGGCGGGGCTGGCCGCGCCGGCGGGCGTGACCCAGAAGATCCCGCTGTCCGTCGAGAGGAAAAAGCGCTTTTTCCTGGGGCCACTGAAATTCGTCGCCTTCCTTCTCCTGCTGCTGGCCGGAGTGGCCCTGTTCGTCATCCTGGCCGGCAAGAAGGGTATGGATGAAAAAAAGGGAGTAACTCCAAGCGAACCGCCGCCGGTGGCGGCCGCCACGGTCGTGCCCCACGACGGGGAGACGGCGCCGCCGGTCGCGGTTGTCCCCCAGGGGGACCCGGCAACCGAACCGGTCGACGGCGGTGCCGAGAAGGAACAGCAGCAAGAAACGGGCGCCACGGATGCCTCCGTGGCGAAGCAGGACGAGCCCCCCACGGTCCAGGCAAATCCGCCCCTTCCGGGGCCCGGCGGAGGGATGGAGGCCGGTGCCGCCCCGGTCCAAGAGAAGGTGAAAGCGCAAGAAGATCCGCAGCCCAAGGACCCATCGCCCCTGCCCCCAGCGCTCCCGGCCGAAACGGCGGAACCCCGGGAGACGCCGGGCAGCCTGAACGAGAAGCTGGGCCGCCTGCAAAATCTTCTGCGGGCGAGGAACTTCATCGCCGCCGACCGCTTGGCCGACGCCCTGGTCCGCTCGGGAGCAGAGAGCCGGGCCCTGCCCCTGCTCGGCAAGGTCAAGTTCCTCCAGAATCAGTTCCAGGCCGCCGAGAGCTTATGGTCCAAGGCGCTGCAGCAGAACTTCCTGGTCACGCTGGACATGGTCCATCTCCATGACGAGCCCGGGGATTTCTGTCTCGGCCAGCTCAAGTTCAAGAAAAAGATTATCATCTTCAATTCCAATACCCGTGGCGACCACAGCTTCGCCCTTATGGCCGGTGGCCTGCAATCCGTCTCGCTGGTCGCCGGGGGCAGGATCCGCATCGTCGGCACGATCGGCGGCCAGGAGATCAGTGAGGATCTGCTGGTGGCCCATCGTTCGCTCCGTCTGGAAAAAGGCAGATTCCTTGTCGATTTCATCAATCGTCACGTGTTGTAGGAGGCCAGGATGAAAAAGAGCACCATGCCGACGCCCCGGGGATGGAGCCGTGCCGGCGCCGGTTTCTCTTTCCTTGCTTTCTGGCAGCAGAACAGGGCGGGAGTGCTTCTGGCCCTGCTCGTAGTGATTGCGGTGGTTTTGTTCTTCCTTTGGCTAGCCCGCCGCCGCCGCCAGGACACGTTCCCGGAGATCAAGGCCGAGCAGCGTCTCCCGAATGTCGACCTGGGGATCACTCAGATCGAAACGGCCGGGGAACAGGAGGCCCGCCCCGTCGGCCCGTCGCCCGGCATCCACGGCAAGATCGAGGTGCTGGTGAACGATCGTCCGATCAGCACCTACCTGGTCACCGACAATCCGCTGCCGATTGGACGGGATCCCGGACAATCCTTGGTCATCATCCAGGAACCGATCGTTTCCAAGCTGCATTGCCAGATCTTTTTCCGCAACGGGCAGGTCGTCGTTCGCGATCTCAACTCCACCAACGGCGTCTACGTCAACGAGGCCAAGGTGAGCGAGCAGGAACTCCAGGACAACGACGTGGTTTTCCTCGGCAAGAAGGGAACCGTGAAAATCGTCTACCATCGGTAGGAGGGATCATGAAACGATTTTTGCTTTCGCTGGTCGCGTTGGCATTCGTGGGCGGTAGTGTGTGGGCCCAGAAGGAGATCGACCGGGCCACGATCCTGCAGGATCCGGAATGGGCCCAGGTCTATGAGGCCTATGTTCCCGACGCCGTTCTGATCGAGAACCTGAGAGGCAAAGCCCCGGAGCTGAAGATCGACGTCTATCTCGGCACCTGGTGCAGCGATTCCAAGAACCACGTCCCGGTCTTCCTGAAAATATTGGATGCCGTCAACGTTCCCGAGCTAAAGGTCCGGTTCTTCGCAGTGGACCGGAAGGCGGATCCAGGGCAGAAATACTTCGTCAACGAGGCGGAAGTGGAGAAGGTGCCCACCTTCATTTTTTTCGTCAACGGCTTCGAGATGGGGCGCATCGTGGAGAATCCGAAGAATTCGCTCCTGCAGGACATGATGATCATCGTATTCTAAAAAAAGTTCGACGTTCGGAGTTCGACGTTCGATGTTGCAAAGAAGGGGCGGAAGCGAGATATATCCAATCAGGGAAAAACCCGAATGAGATGCTTTTTTATTTCTTCTTCAACCTCGAACGTCGAACTTCGAACCTGTCGTCCCGTTCCTTATAGATAGGGCGCCAGCTCGATCACGGACGGCGGATTCTTCTGCTTCAGGAAATACTCGGGGACGAGCCTCAGCCCCAGGGCCGCTTCGTCGGCGGTGCGGAACCTGCCCCAGAGCACCAGCCAGCAGCGACGGCCTTCGCGGCTTGTGCGGTTGAGCAGGAAGAAGTTCTCCGTGTCGCTGAGCTGGCGGTAGGCGTTGCGCACCGATTCCTTCAGGCAATCCAGCTCCAGCAGGATGCTGAACTTGACCTGGGCGGCGATGACCACTTGGCGCCAGACCTCCCCGGCGGCGGCGAAATTGCCTGCGGAAAAGTGCTTCCTGGCCTGGGCCTCCTGGCCCGCGGCCCGGGGCTCCGAGGCGGTCCCCGCGGCCTCCGCCTCCTGGATTGCGGGCTTTCTCCCGCCCGGGGGTGGAACGGGGACATCGGCAGCGGGGCCGTCTTCCTCGGGGGAGGCCTCTCCGCCGCCGGCCTGGGAATCCGCCGCCATTTCCTGCGCCGCGGGAGTCGTCCCCATGATGGCGGGGCGTTCGGCCTGCTCTTTGGGGGCAGGGGTTTCCCGGGCCTCATCCTGGCCGGCAACGGCCTGCGGACCCGCCTGCGGTGTGGAGCGGGTCAGCCAGAGAAAGGCGGCGATCATCACGGCAGCCAGCAGGATCGACAGGAAGGTCACGCTTCGCCATCGCGGTTTCTGCTTTTCCGGCCTGAGGAAAGCACGGGCCTGCGGCTTTTCCTTCTCCTCCCTCTTCTCCGCCGGGGGCGCCTCGGCTGGCTTTTTGGCCTCAGCCGGGCCTTCGGGAGGCAACAGGTCGGGGAGTTCGGGCAGCTCCGGCCCGGGACGGTCGCCCGCCTTCATGGCCGGGATCTCGGGAAGCTCGCCCAGGGGAATATCCTTGATCTCGGCCTCGTTGATCAGGGGCGGCATCTCGATGTCGACCGCGGCGGGGGCTCCCGGCGCACCCTGGCCGAACAGACTGTCGAGCTCCTTGAAGTCGAGGGAGGGGATTTTCTCCCCCTCTCTCTTTGTCAGCAGGCCGGTCAGAAGCAGGAAGTATAGGATTTTCAAGATGCGCGATTTCCTCTCGGACGGGAAATCCAGAAGCGCCGTCTCCAGGCGCCGTGGTTCGCGGAAGCGGGAGAGCACCTCCTGCTGCTCGGCATCCAGTTCGTAGAGCCTGCTTTTGCCGGGATCGGTGCTCTGCTGCATCTCGCCGCTGTGGGATCCCAGTTCCTCCCAGGCGATGTTCACGTCCATCTGCGTCAGGACGAAATCCGCCACCAGCGCCGGGATTTCCAGGTCCAGACTGACCAGGCGGGTGGGCGGCGGCTCGGCCACAAGCTGGTGGTTGCCCACCGACCAGCGCATGACGCTGACGGCGATGCGGCGAACCTGTTCGCGGGTGGCCTGTATCAGACCCTCCAGGGTGAGGACGCCGTTCTCCACCAGGACCTTTCCGAATGTCTCGGCGAGCTGGTTGCCGGCCTGGTAGGGGGCGAGGATTTCCGGAGCCACCAGCTGCTTGGCCAGCAGGACATGGTCGATGCGGTCTTCCTCGTCCGAGGAGATGGCCCAGCTGATCCTGCCGCGGTTCAGGTAGAACACCTTGAGGACCTCGTTCTGCCTGAAGTACAGGATGCCCGTCTGGTCCTGCTCGTATAGAGCCAGGAACAACTTCACCGAGGCCAGATCCTTCAGCGAGCCTTGATCGGGAATCACTTGTCCTCCGCCGGGTGCGCGGCCCGGATGATGGAAGTCACCATTCCGCTCCCCATTGTACCCGCAGGCAGTGGAAAGTCAAGAGTGATGGCCGTCTTGGCTCAGCGGCCGGAGACCTTTTTTTCGTGGTCCAGCAGCCACTGCTTGCGCCACAGGCCGCCGCCATAGCCGGTCAGGCGGCCGTTGTGCCCGATGATGCGGTGGCAGGGGACGATGATGGCCACCGGGTTGTGGTGGTTGGCCCCGCCCACGGCCCGGCCCGAGTAGGGCCGGCCGATGGCACGCGCCACGCCGCCGTAGGAAAGGGTGCGGCCGAAAGGCACCTTGCGCAGTGCCGCCCAGACCTTTTTCTGGAAGGATGTCCCGCGCAGGCTGAGGGGCAACTCGAATTTCCGCCTCTGGCCCTTAAAGTATTCATCCAGCTGCTGGCAGGCCCGCTTCAGGATGTCGGGAACCGCATCGGCCTGCATCCCGGGCTGGTCGCAGAACGCCACAGCCTGCAGCCACTTGTCGTTGCCGGTGATGCGCAAGTAGCCGATGGGGGAGCGCAGGTAGGTGCTTACCGACGTGGATTTGGTTCTGGATTTGCCGGCGGCCATGGGAGGCGCTATTTGAGAATGGCTTCGAGGCGCAGGTCGACTGTGGCCCAGTTGACGATGTTCCAGAAGCCCTCCACGAACTTGGCGCGGTCGTTCTTGTAGTCCAGGTAATAGGCGTGCTCCCAGACGTCGAGCACCAGCAGCACGCGAAACATGGGAATGACGTTGGTGTTGTGCTTTTCCACCTGCATCAGCAAAGGCCGTTGGGTATGACGGCAGAAGACCAGCGTCGCCCACCCAGAGCCTTCGACGCCGATCGCCGCCTGGCTGAACTCCTTCCTGAAGCGCTCGAAGGAGCCGAACTCGTCATCAATGGCCTTGGCGATGAAACCCTGGGGCGGGCGCCCCTCCTTTATGGGCGGGGACAGGTTTTCCCAGAAAAGGGAGTGCAGCAGGTGACCTGCGGCGTTGAAGGAGAAGGCTTTGCTCAGCGCCTTGATGTCGCCGTCGATCCCTTCGCGGCGGTTCTTTTCCAGAGTTTCCAGGATGGCATTGGCGCCGTTGACGTAGGCTGCGTGGTGTTTCTGATGGTGCAGTTGAAGTTGTTCCTGGGATATGTACGGTTCCAGGTCTTTATAGCCGAATCCCAATTGGGGCAGCACGTACGGCTTCTTGTCCATGGTCACCTCCAAAAAATCTTTAGTTGTAGCGGATATAAGTATAAAAAGTCGAAAAAAAAATGTCAAGTAGCCCATAGCAAAAGGATAAAAAATGTTTTCATGAGAAAAATCGAGTGAAGTGGCCATTATGCAACAAAGGAAGCATCGGTGCCATTGACAGCGGAAAAATGGGAGGATCCTCGTCGAGATGAATGATTCATGCCGCGGGGGATTGAATTCCCGGATCGATTCGCTGCCGATCGGAATCATCCTTACTATCCATGAGGCCCGATCTCGGCTATAATGTTCTACTGGAGGTCCCCATGAAGCGAATCGCATGGCTGTTGGTGATCTGCCTGGCGTCCCTGCTGCCGGCGGCCGAGGAGATCTTGACCGTGGCCGAGCGCTCGAATTACACCCGGACGTCCCTGTACGGCGACGTCATGGATTTTTTGCATCAGGTGCAGAGAGAATCCGACCGCGTGAAGATACTGCCCCTGGCGGTCTCCCCCGAGGGGCGCATGGTTCCGCTGGTTGTCTTAAGCAAGGAGAAGGTCAGCCGGCCCTCCGACCTGGCGCTCTACGGCAAGCCTGCGGTGCTGGTCATGGCCAATATCCACGCCGGCGAGGTCGAGGGCAAGGAAGCGGTGTTGATGCTCATCCGCGACATCGCCCGCGGCAACATCGCGGGGCTTCTTGACTCCCAGGTCCTGCTGTTCATTCCGATCTTCAACGCCGACGGCAACGAGAAGCTGGGCCGCCACCGCCGCGACCTTGGCCCCGAGCTGGCCGGGGTACGCTTCAACGGCCAGAACCTCGACCTGAACCGCGATTACCTCAAGCTGGAATCGCCCGAGGTGCGGGCACTGGTCGACCTGTTCAACTCCTGGGATCCGCTGCTGGTCGTGGACATGCACACCACGAACGGTTCCTATCATCGCGAGCCGGTGACCTATTCGACCCTGTTGAACCCGAACGGCTGCACGGCCCTGAGCGACTATATGTGGCAGGAGCTCTTTCCCGCCGTCGCCCGGGCCCTGAAGAACGTGTACGGCTACGACAGCGTGCCCTATGGCAATTTCGTCGACCGCGAGTTCCCGGAAAAGGGCTGGATCAGCGATGCGCTGGAGGGGCGCTACGGCTCCAACTACGTGGGGCTGCGCAACCGCTTCAGCGTCCTGGATGAAAACTATTCTTACGCCGATTTCCGGACGCGGGTCCTGGCCTCGCGGGCCTTCGTCGCCTCCATCCTGGCCTACACGGCCAGGAACATCGGCGCCATGCTCGAGATGACGCGCCGCGCCGACCGGGACACGAGCGCCCGGTTCTCCCAAGGCGGCTTCGTGCTGGAATTCGAGATGGAAAAGCTGTTCGATTTGACGCTGAAAAGCTACGAGTTCGTCAAGGAGACCATCCCGCCCGAGGAGCGTGCCAAGTATCCCCCCTGGGTGGGGGAGTTCATCATGAAGAAAACCGAAACGCCGAAGGAATACCGGCTGCCCTACCTTGCCCTGGCCTTGCCCAGCCGCACGCTGTCGCTCCCGGCCGGCTACGTTCTGGCCCCCTTCCACCCCGAGGCGCTGGCCATCCTGAAACGGCACGGGATCCGCGTGGAACGGATCTTGGATGGCTTCCGCGCCGAGGCCGAGAGCTTCGTCATCACCGCCGTCGAGCCCGGAAAGAACATCTACCAGGGCCACGTGCAGAACACCATCAAGGGACAGTACGAGAAGGCGGAGGTCGACATCCCGGCCGGGTCCCATTACATCGGGCTCGACCAGCCCCTGGCGCGCCTGGTGCCGGTGCTGCTGGAGCCCGAATCCACGGATAGCCTGGCCGCCTGGGGATTCTTCAACCGCGTCATCGTCCAGCAATGGAGCAACCGGCCCGGTCCCCATCCCGTGCATCGCCTGGCCCGGAAGCCCGCCGTGCCCCTGCTGAGCGAGTGAGCCGCCATGCTGGAGACCCTGAGCGGGCGCCTCGGCAAGGTGCTGCGCTATCTGCGCGGGGAGGTCAAGGTCACCGAGGAGAACATGCGCCAGGCGCTGAAGGACATCCGCATGGCGCTGCTGGAAGCCGACGTCAATTTCAAGGTGGTCAAGGATTTTGTCGAGCGCATCCGCGGCCAGGCCATGGGCCGCGAGGTGCATGAGAGCCTTAATCCCACCCAGCAGGTAATCCAGATCGTGCGCGCGGAGCTGACGGCCGTGCTGGGTTCGGAGACCCGCGAACTGAACCGCAGCCCGCTGAAGCCCACGGTGGTCATGCTGGTCGGGCTCCAGGGATCGGGCAAGACCACCACCGCCGGCAAGCTGGCCCTCTACCTCAAGGGGCTGGGGAAAAGTTCCCTGCTTTGCTCGCTCGACCTCAAGAGACTGGCCGCCGGCGAACAGCTGGAGACCATCGCCCGCGAGAGCGGGATTCAATGCTTCACCCGCGCCGGGGGCGAGCTGGACGACCTGGCGAGCGAACTGAGGAAGGCGGCCGTGGACACCGGCTACGACTACGTCATCGCCGACACGGCCGGCCGCCTGCACGTCGA
>JAFGST010000068.1 GCA_016934475.1 Candidatus Aminicenantota bacterium
CGGCTGGATGATCGGCACCAGCCCCATGTAGGAATAGGCGGCGATGGCGATGGGGCCGATCAGCGCCGGCGCCAGCTTGGAGGTGAGGAAAATGGCCGTGGGGCCATCGGCGCCGCCGATGATGCCGATGGAGGCGGCCTGAGCCGGGGTGAAGGCCAGCAGCAGCGCCCCGAGGAACGTGGCGAAGATGCCGACCTGGGCGGCGGCGCCGAGCAGGATCGTCTTGGGGTTGGAGAGTAGGGTGGAAAAATCGGTCATGGCGCCGATGCCCAGGAAAATCAGCGGCGGGAAGACGCCGGAGGTGACGAACTGGTAGATGATGCCCAGCACCGAGTTGGAGGTGGTGTTGAACACGTACTGCCGGGTCAGGGGGTCGATCATGTAGACCGAGAGGCTGTTGAACAACGGCACCGGCAGGGGGATGTTGCCGACCAGGATGCCGAATCCGATGGGCACCAGCAGCAGCGGCTCGTAGTCCTTGCGGATGGCGATGGTGATGAACAGCAGGCCGATCACGATCATGATCAGGTTCTTGTAGGAGACGTTCAGCAGGCCGCTGGAACCGGCGATCTGCGCGACGTAGCCCTGGAACTCGGCGCGGGCCGCGTTTTCCGGGCCCATGCCCACCGCCAGCGAGGTCACAGCGGCGACGCTGCGCTCCTCTTCCACGGCCACCACCTTGAAGAACCCCACCAGCTTCCCGGCGGACGTATCCAGCCGGCCCTTCATTCCGCGGCGCACCTTGCGGCCGCTCCCCTGCTCGAGGTAGACGTAAGCGCCAGCGGGCTCGACCCGGAACGGAACGTGGGCCAGCAGCGGCTGCTCCATACGGACTTCGGCCAGCTCCAGCATCTGCCGGCCGGGGCCCAGCCGCACCCGGCCCAGGGACGAATCCAGCTCGCTCTCCATGACGAAGAAACGGCCGATCGCCTCGCCCAGGCTGTCAAGCAGCAGGCCCCGGGAATCCACCACGATGCCGCTTTCCGATCCCCGCAACAACTTGACCACGGGCGGATCGAAGGGGGTGACGCGCACGGGAACTTCGCCCGCCAAGGCGAGCGGGGCCGCCAGCATGGCCAGGCCCAGGATCCATTGTTTCATGTTGCTTGACCTCATTGGGAGAGCCGACGGCCTACAGGGTGGTCATGAACGGCCGGGCGATCTCCACCAGCTTGTCCCCCTCGCCGATGTTGGCGCCCTTCTGGACGAAGATCTTCTTCACCGTGCCGTCGAACGGTGCCTGGATCTGGTTCTCCATTTTCATCGCTTCCATGACCAGCAGCGACTGCCCGGCCTTGACCGCGTCGCCCTCCTTGACCATCAACTCCAGGACAAGGCCCGGCAATGGCGCCGCCACGACGGCCGCGCCCTCCGGGGGCGCGGCGGCGCTCGACAGCGGCGGGCTCACCACCGGCGCCGACTCCCTGGGGGGGGCGGCGGGGGGGGCCGCGCCCCGGACCAGGCCGCTGAACACGCTCTGGCCGCTGCCCAGCTGCTTGAGGATCACCTTGTATTCCTGGCCGTCCACCTGCACCAGCGCGTACTCCGCATTAAGCTCCTTGATGCCGGCATGGAACTCCCTGCCGCCGATCGCCATGACGTATTCACGCATTACCGTAGTCCTCGCTCGGGTGGATTCGGACGCCTTCCCGCGTCGCCCCGCCAGTCGGCGACGGCCGGGTCACGCCGGAAAGTGAAGCGCTCAGCTCGCTCCCCTCCGTGCAGGCGCATCTCGACCTCCAGCAGCGCCGAGATCACGGCGGCCACGTCGGCGGCAGGCGCCGGAGTGACGGCCGCCACCGGCGCCGGCGCGAAGGGGGCGACGGGCGGCGGAGGCGGAACCTGAGGCCGCAGCCGCTGCAGCCAGGCCGGCACCAGGGAAATGGCCGATATCAGCCAGCTGGTGATCAGCAACCCGGAAAAGACCACGGTGATGCCGACCAAGGAAACGGTGAGTCCGTCTTGAATGGTCATCGGCTCCTCCTACAGCGGGATGTTGCCGTGCTTCTTGGCCGGGTTGACGTCGCGCTTGGCGGCGAGCATCTCCAGGGCCTTGACCAGGCGCAGGCGCGTTCCGGCCGGCTCGATCACGTCGTCGATGTACCCCTTGCGCGCGGCGCTGTAGGGATTGGCGAAGAGGTCGCGATAGCGCTCCTTCAGCTCGTCTTTCCTGCGGCCCGGGTCCTCGGCCTTCTTCAGCTCCTCGCTGTATATGATCTCCACGGCCCCGTCGGGCCCCATGACGGCGATCTCGGCGCTGGGCCAGGCCAGGTTGACGTCCCCGCGGATATGCTTGGAGCTCATGACGCAGTAGGCGCCGCCGTAGGCCTTGCGCACGATGACGGTCACCTTGGGCACGGTGGCCTCGGCGAAGGCGTAGAGCAGCTTGGCGCCGTTGCGGATGATGCCGTTGTATTCCTGGGAGGTTCCCGGCATGAACCCGGGCACGTCCTCGAATACGACCAGCGGGATGTTGAAGGCGTCGCAGAAGCGGACGAAGCGCGCCGCCTTGATCGAGGCGGCGTTGTCCAGCACGCCGGCCATGACCTTCGGCTGGTTGGCCACGACGCCGACGGGCTTGCCGTTGAGGCGCGCGAAGCCGGTGATGATGTTGGCCGCGTACTGGGGCTGGATCTCGAAAAAATCGTGGTGGTCCACGATCTCGCCGATGATCTCCTTCATGTCATAGGGCTTGCTGGGGTGGTCGGGCACGATCTCGTTCAGCCTCGCGTCCAGGCGCTCGAGGGGGTCGCTGCACTCGAGCGGCGGCGGGATGGCGGCGTTGTTCTGCGGCAGGAACGCGAAGAGCCGGCGCAGCCCTTCGAAACAGGCGTCCTCGTCGGCGTAGACCAGGTGGGCCACGCCGCTCTTGCTGGCGTGCACGCCGCTGCCGCCCAGCTGCTCGGTGGTCACCTCCTCCTGGGTCACCTGCTTGACCACCTTGGGCCCGGTGAGGAACATGTAGGAGGTTTTCTCCACCATGAGGACGAAATCGGTGATGGCGGGCGAATAGACGGCGCCTCCGGCGCAGGGGCCGAGGATCAGCGAGATCTGCGGCACCACACCCGAGTAGAGCACGTTGCGCAGGAAGATGTCGGCGTAACCGGCCAGCGAGTCCACTCCCTCCTGGATGCGGGCACCGCCCGAGTCGTTGATGCCGATGAGCGGGGCGCCGACCTTGGCCGCCATCTCCATCACCTTGACGATCTTCTCCGAGTAGGCCTTGGAGAGCGAGCCGCCGAAGATGGTGAAGTCCTGGGAGAACACGAACACAAGCCGGCCCTGGATCGTCCCGTAGCCGGTGATGACGCCGTCGGTCGACGGCTGATTCTTCTGCATGTCGAAGTCGCCGCAGCGGTGGGTGACGAACATGTCGAATTCCTCGAAGCTGCCGGCGTCCAGGATCTTCTCCACGCGCTCCCGCGCCGTGTACTTGCCCTTGGCGTGCTGGGCGGCGATGCGCCTCTCGCCGCCGGCCAGGCGGGCTTTCTCCTTGCGCGTCACCAGGTCAAGCAGTTTCTTGTCGAGGGCCATCGTGCCTCCGTTATTAAGTTTATCTTTTAACATAAAAAAGGATGGGGGTCAACCCCTCCCGCGAGGGCGTGTGCGCGGCCCGGTCCGGGGGACCGGCGGAGCCTGGCGATCGTCAGCGAGTCGGCTTGCCTATTTCATCTCGGCCATGGCCTCGCCGAGCTTTTTCTGGGCCTCCTGTACGACCGGGTCCTGCATATACTGCGCCGCCTTCATCGAGGCCGACATGATGCGCCCCATCATCTGCTGCATCTTGTCCATTTCCGGCTTGAGCTCCGCCGGCGGCTCGGCCTGGTCCTTCATTTCCGGGAACTGCTCCTGAAACTTCTTCATGGCCGGGATCAGGTCCTTCTGCTCGGCGGCGTAGGCGTTCAGCGCCGCGGCGACCTCTTGGGCGCTGTTGGCCTTCTCCATGGCGTCGGCGTAGTGCTCCATGATCCCGATCTGCTTGTTCATCAGGCTCTTGGCCGAGGCGTACTTGCCGCCCCCGCCGCAGGCGAACATCCCGGCGACCATCATCCCCATCACCACCCAGGCCATCTTCTTGCTCGTGTTCATCTCTCTTCCTCCTTCGTGCTGATTGCGGATATTGCTCAGGGAAAAACCATTCTAAGCGCCGGGGGAAAAAAACGCAACCGGGAAAGCGAAGCAACCGGCGCCCCCCTCCCCGCTCTCCCTCCTTCTATTCGCGGCGGCCGTCATCCTCCGTGCTGCCGTTGGCGGGCCTCTCCCGATCGGGAATCGTAGGCAGCAATGCGCCGGGTTCGTAACTGACCATCAGGCTCATCAGCCGGGACTTGTTTTTTGCGCTCCGCACCGTGCCGCCCAGAAAGTCGACGATCCAGGACTCGGATTCCGTGAGGCTGTCGCCTGTCCATATCTCGGTGATGTCCGCCGCGAAGGCGTCAGGCAAAAAGGATTTCCCCCCGCCCGCGCCCCTTTGCAGGAGGGAGGCGGCTTCCTCGACGGTCGGCAGGCGCCAGGTGCGGATGCCTCCGTATCCGAGGCGATTCAGGGACGCGATCCATTGCCCTGATTTTTTCAAGTTCATCTTGACCGGATTCTGCTGCCGCGTCCAAACCAGGCGGGGGGCGTGGTCGACGATCAAGCGCAAGCCGTCGACATTCAGCGGTTCGAACCGGTGGGGAAAACTCCCGGCCGGATTTCTCTTCGCGTCAAAAAGATTCCCGGCGGCCAGCATGGCCGCGATCTGTCCCTCGTCCAGGGTCCTGAATTCCCGCCGGAGCCGGGGCGTGGCCGGTTCGCTGGGCATGGCGGCTGGAGCCGTTGCCGTGATCGGCGGCGGGTCGCCGCTGCCGGGCTTGGGAGGGGTCTTGCTCCTCCCGATGGGTTGCCAGAACTCGGGGGGAGGCTGCGGCAACGCAGGCGGGAGCGGCCGGGCTGCGGGCCAGGGAAGGACGGCGATCTGTATGGCATCGGATTCCACGCCCCGCGCAGGTTTATCCTCTTTGCCCCCGAAGGCGAGGAACACGATAATGAGCGACAGGGCGATGCCGCCGATCACCGCCGGCAGATAGAGGCCAATCCTGGGGGTGGGGATCCTCCGGACTCGCCGCTCGCGGCGTGGAGCGGTACCTGGCGCTGTCTTGAGGTGGGAGCCTTTCCTGACAAGAGATGACGCCTTACTCGCCCGAGGCGGAGTCTGGCGCCCATCGCGCAGGGAAACGACCCGGCTTTCAGCGACTTTTTCCTTGCGCTTGCCGGTCTTTTCTTCAATCGCTCCTGCACCCACAGAAGCCGCGGACTTCTCTTGGGCGCTTTTTTCCTGTTGCAGCTTCGCCAGTTCGATCTTGGCGTATGGATCTCCTCTGGCGGCCGCTTTTTTGTACCACTTCATCGCCTCATGGATATCTCTGGCTACCACCAGACCATCCCGATACAAATCTCCCATGGCGTTGTTCGCCGGAGCCCGATTCTTTCCGGTTGATTTCTGCAACCATTCCATTGCCTTTTTATGGTTTCGCTGGACTCCCACGCCGTCCCGATACATGGTCCCTACGCGGAACTGGGCCTCGGCATTACCCAGCCTCGCCGCTTGCTGAAAAATTCCAAACGCCTTGCGCAGGTCCTTCTCCACCCCCCGCCCCTGGAAATACATGGCTCCCATTCGCAGATGGGCCAGCCCGGAGCTTTCTGGGTCTTTGACCTGTTCGGCCGCTTCCAGATAGCAGGCGATCGCCTTGCGGATGCTTTGATCAACGCCCAAGCCGCTCAGATAGAGGTCCCCCAAGCGGATCTGAGCGAGAGCATGGCCTTGGACGATCGACCTTTTGTACCATGCCACGGCCTGTTGCATGTCGGCATCGACCCCCAGACCTTTTTCGTACATTTCCCCCAAATAGGCCTGCGCTTCGCCGTTAGCCTGAGCAGCCGATTTTTGCAGCCAGGCCAGCGCCAGCTTGAAGTCGCGGATGACACCCAGACCCAACAGGTACATCTTGCCCAATTGCGCCTGGCTGTGCGCGTCGCCCTTTTCAGCTGCTTCGCGATAGGATTCCAGCTCGGCCGGGTTGCCTTCCTCTGCTCTCTTTCCGTTCACATGCGTCCCTCACCTGGAGCCCGTCTGCTAGTATCGTCCTTCACGATCAGAATGTAAAGGGAATCATCCCCTTCGGACCCAAGGGGCGAGCGGATGAAGACGACAGGCGAGATCCGGGGAGGTTCATTTCAGCGACAACATTTCAAGCCACTGGGGAAATGATTGCCACCGCTGCAGCACTTCAATGTTACAACGCTTCAGTAATCATTCGGTAAACGAATTGACTTGTCCAGTGCCATCTTCTTGCGGACATTCAGCTCGAGCTTATCGCCCCAGCTCTTCTGCGCCAGGAGGATACGCAAGCCCTCCAGCGAGGTCAGCGGCACCCCGTCGACGGCTAGGATTACGTCGCCGTTCTTCAGCCCCGCCTTTTCGGCCGGGCTGTCCTTGTCGACGCGCTCCACCTCGTAGAGGCCGGCGGCGTTCATCTTTCCTGCGAAGCCGGCGTCGGCGAAAAAGGGCCTTTCCTCGGCGGCCACGGCAAAGACCGCGTCGGCCAGCCCGCGCGAGAACAGCGCGGCGGGCGGCAGCTGGCCGGCCAGCGCCTTGAGCATCGGGTTCTCCTCTTCGGCGGCGATCTTCCGCTTCGCGCTCACCGTCACCGGCACGAAGGTGACGATCCTGGCACGGCGCTCCCTGATCCGATAGCGCCAGGGAATGCCCAGGCCGTACGCCACGTGGGCGCTGCCGGCGATGATCACCCCCTTGAAGCCGCGGAAGCCGGGGCGCGCCAGGGCCCGGCGCATCGATTCGGCCATGACCGTGTCCCAGCACTTTTGGGCGCCGTAGATCCCCCGGAACCAGAGGGGCACCTGCACGGCGAAGGCGCTGAACGTGCGGCGGATGAAATACTCGTGCTCGTGATGGCTGCGCTCGGCGCCGGGGAACAGCTCCTTCTCGGCGGCGGACAGGCCGGCGAATCCCGTCCGAGCCACGCGCCGTACCAGCTCGCGGGGCACGTTCAAGCCGACCGCCTTGAGCCCCAGCCGCTTCACCGTCTCAAGAACCAGGCGCGTGTAGCCGAAGTTCAGTGAGCCGCGCGCGTACCAGCCGGTCCGGCGCAGCAGCTCGGCCTCGTCGATCCCCCCCTGGAGATAGAGCGCCAGGGCCGGGTCGTCGTCGCGGGTGAAGAACTCGAAACCGACCACCAGGCGTGGATGCTCCCCGGCCAGCGCTTCCAGGAAGTCCTTCTGCCAGACGTGGCAGGCGTAGCTGTCGTGGTATTCGCCGATGACAAAGACATCGCGGTCCCGGAAGCGGCGGGCCAGGGCGGGGATGTCGGTCTCCCGGCCAAGCGCCGTGTCCATGGCCTTGCCCGCCTCGAGGACGGCCATGGCCAGACGCTGCGGCGAAGCCCCGATGGGCAGGGCGTCCAGCGCCGAATCATCCGCACCCCGAACCGCCGTCGCCAGGAAAATGATCAGAGACAAAACAGCCGCCGCATGCTTGTTTTTCATTTGCTCTCCCCAGGGTGCGGGTTCTCGCACCATCTGGCCGGATTAAATTCCAAATCACAAGTTCCAAATCCCAAATAAATTCCAAGCTCCAAATTCCAATTACCTAAACGAAAACCCGGGCAGAGTCTTGATTTCGCCTTTGTTTTGGTCATTGGTGCTTGGAGCTTATTTTCGGTTTGGTGCTTGGAATTTGGTGCTTTATTTTTTTCCGTACACCGTGCACCATCAACCGTGCACCGACTTCTTCTAACATCGAAACTTACTTTTTATCACGCGTCACTGGTCACCGGCCACTGACCTCATCCCCCAGCCCCTTGTCCATCTCCGCTCTGAGCTTGGCGACCGTCTCCAGAACGCTGGCGCACAGCTTGCGCGCCTGGGCGCGCGTCTCGTCCCTGAAATGGCCGGGCGCCATCTCCTGGGTGTTGATCAGGACGTTGTACAGGGCGCCCTCGGCGCACACGGCGGCGGCCAGGCCGGCGACGCCGGCGTCGGAAAGCGAGTTGCGGTTGCCCTTCACGGCCACGGCCAGGGCCAGCTCGGCCGC
>JAFGST010000069.1 GCA_016934475.1 Candidatus Aminicenantota bacterium
CAACAGGCTCATCGATGACATGACCGCCACGTTCCTGCGGATCATGGGCCAGGACATTCCCTACAGCCGAAGGATCGCCGAATTCATCGAGATCAAGCTGAACAAGGCGGACGGGATGAGCAAGGCCTTCGTGCAGGAGCTCTTCCAATCCCCCTATCCCAGGCTCCACGAGCTGTTCCGCCGCCGCAAGCAGGAGAACATGCAGGTGGCACTCGACGAATTCCGCCGGGCACAGCAACAGGGCCACCTCCGGCCCGGTGTCAAGCCCGAATTCCTGTTGGCTTTCCTGGATATCGTGTCTGACCTGACGGTCGACGAGCGCCTCACCCGCCTTTTCCCCTCGCCCAAGGAATTGGGCTCCGAGCTGCTGAACCTGTTCTTCTACGGGATCATCCAGGAAGGGGGATCGCCATGAGGCGCGCCGTTTCTTTTGCCCTCGCCGCTCCGGTCCTGCTGCTGGCCGTCACGGCGCTTTTTCCCCCACCGGCGGCCGGCGCCGACCTCAGGAGCCAGCTGAGCGGGTGGTTTTCGTTGAACAACGCCGCGCCCTCGACGCCGCGCCTCGGCCTGCGCTGGCAGCCGTCTCTGTCATTGGACCGCTCCCTGGGCGCGGGCTGGAAACTGGATGCGGAGATGACCATGGCCGCCTCGGTTGCGCTGGACGCCCCTTCCTGGCGCTGCGCCGATGCCGAGGGGACGCTTGATCCCTACCGGTTGTGGCTGCGTCTCTCCTCCCGGCGCTTCGAGGCGCGGCTGGGCCTGCAAAAGATCAATTTCGGATCGGCCACGGTCTTCCGCCCGCTGATGTGGTTCGACCGCATCGACCCCCGCGACCCGCTGCAGCTCACCGACGGCGTGACCGGGCTGCTGCTGCGCTATTTTTTCCGGGGCAATACCAACCTCTGGCTCTGGGGACTCTATGGCAACGACGAGCCCAAGGGCTGGGAGACCCTGCCGACGGCGCGGCGCTCCCCCGAGTTCGGCGGCCGCTTCCAGGCGCCTTTCTTCTCCGGCGAAGCGGCGGCTTCGGCCCATTTCCGCCGCGTGGCCGACGGCACCGCGCGCACGGGCGAGAGCCGCTTCGCCCTCGACGGCAAGTGGGACCTGGGGTTCGGCTTATGGGTCGAGGCCTCCCTGGTCCATGGCGGCGACTCCGCCGAAGCGCTTCCCTGGCAACATGCGCTCGCCCTGGGCGTCGATTATACATTCCCGTGGGGCAACGGCCTCTACATGATGGCCGAGCAGTTCCTGGTCCGCTCCGCGCCGGCCGTCCTGGGCGCCGGAGGCAACGGGGCTTCCTTCTCGGCGCTGCTGGCCCGCTATCCGCTCGGGTTGCTGGACAGCCTGAACGCGGTCTTTTACTACGACTGGAGGAACGGACAGGCCTACAATTTCGCCAGCTGGCAAAGGACGACCGACCGCTGGCAATTCCACCTGATGGCCTTCTGGAATCCCCGGCAGTCACGCTTGGTGCCAGCCCAGGCCGGGGACCCTCAGGTCCCAGAGGCAAACACATCGTTTGCCGGTCGGGGCTTCCAGTTGATGGCGGTATGGAACATATGATATAGAACCGGAACGGAGGCGAAGATGAGCGACGACAACCTGATCCGGACCGAGAAGCTGGTCAAGGTCTATCCGATGGGCGCATCCAAGGTCACGGCCCTGAACCGCGTCAATCTTTCCTTCCGTCGGGGGGAGTTCGCCGGCCTGGTCGGACCGAGCGGCTCGGGCAAGACCACCTTCCTGAACATCGTCGGCTCGCTGGACACGCCGACCTCGGGCAGCGCCGGCGTGCTGGGCCGCAAAATCGAGACCCTTTCGCACCGCGAAGCCGCAGCCTTGCGCAACCGCTCCATCGGCTTCATTTTCCAGACGTTCAACCTGCTGCCGGTCTACACGGCCTACGAGAACGTGGAATTCCCGCTGCTGCTGCTCAAGGTCCCATCGGCCCAGCGCCGGCAGATGATCATGGACGCCCTGGACTGGGTCGGGCTGTCCGACCGGGCCGACTCGCGGCCGTCGCAGCTGTCGGGCGGCGAGAGCCAGCGCGTGGCCATCGCCCGGGCCATGGTCAAGAAGCCGCCGCTGCTGCTAGCCGACGAGCCCACGGCCAACCTCGATGCCGAGAACTCACACCATATCCTCAGGACCATGGAAAAGCTGAACCGCGAGCTGGGCACATCTTTCCTGTTTGCCACCCACGACGAGAAGGTGATCGGCTACCTGCGGCGCAAGATCACCCTGGTCGACGGCCGCGTCGACCACGACGAGCCGCTGCAGCCTTCCACGGGGACGGGAGCATGATCACCCTGCGCTTGGCCCTGCGCAACATCCTCGGCACCGGCATCCGCGCCTGGCTCAATGCCTTCATCATCTCCCTGGCCTTGGTGGCGTCGACATGGAACCAGGGCGTGGTCGCAGGCATGGACGAGCAGGCGGCCCAGGCGGCGCAGGCCCTTGAGTACGGCGGCGGCCAGTACTGGCAGGAAAACTACGATCCCTACGATCCGCTGACCCTGGAGGAGGCCCACGCCCCCCTGCCGGGGGAGCTGCAGCGGCTGGTCGATGAGGGCAAGGCGGCGGCGATGCTGGTGGTGCAGGGGAGCATCTATCCGCAGGGGCGCATGCGCTCCATCCTGCTCAAGGGCATCGATCCGCGGCAGCGGCTGCTCGACTTCCCCACCTCGGCCTTGGCCGAATCCGGCGCCGCGCTGCCGGCCTTGATCGGTTCTCGCTTCGCCAAGGCCGTTGGCTTGCGCACCGGCGATTCGGTCACCCTGCGCTGGCGCGAGCCGGGCGGGGCGTTCAACGCCCAGGACGCGACGATCGTCCACGTCATGCAGACCACGCTGGCCTCCATCGACAGCAACCAGGTCTGGCTGCCGCTGGAAAGGCTGCAGGAGATGGCGCGCCTCCCCGGTGAGGCCACCCTGGTAACGCTGGCGCCGGGGACGCCGTCGCCGGAGGCGCCGCCGGGATGGACCTTCCGCGACATCGACTACCTGCTCCGCGACCTGCGCGAGCTGGTCAAGACCAAGAGCGTCGGCCGCGTCGTCTTCCTGGTCATCTTCCTTTCGCTGGGCATGCTGGCCATCTTCGACACCCAGGTCCTATCCATTTTCCGCCGCCGCCGCGAGATCGGCACCCTGGTGGCCCTGGGCTTCACCCGCGGCCAGGTGATCCGCCTCTTCACCCTGGAGGGAGCGCTGCACGGCATTTTGGCCGTGATCCTGGGCGCACTCTGGGGCCTGCCGCTCCTCTGGCTCCAGGCCCGGCTCGGCTTCGCCGTCCCGGCCGGCACCGAGGGCATGGGGATCTCCATCGGCGAGAAGATTTACCCGGCCTACGGCGCCGGCTACGTCCTGGGGATCGTGCTGCTCTCGCTGGCGGTAACGACCCTGGTCAGCCTGCTGCCCACGCGGCGCATCGCCCGCCTCAAACCCACCGACGCCCTGCGCGGGAGGACGTCGTGATCCGCTTCCTTTGCCTGGGGCTATGGCGCGACCGCTCGCGCAGCCTGTTCCCGCTGCTCACCGTGATCCTCGGCGTCATGCTGACCGTGGTCATGTTCTCCTGGATCAAAGGCTTTTCGGAGAACTTCCTCGGGACCAGCGCCCGCCTCGGCTCGGGGCACGTGTCGGTCATGAGCCGGGCCTACGCGGCCGAGTCGGACCAGATCCCCAACGACCTGGCCCTGATCGGTGCCGGGAAGCTGCTGGAGCGCCTGCGTCGCGAGTTTCCCGGCTTTTCCTGGACCCCGCGCATCCGCTTCGCCGGCCTGCTCGACGTTCCCGACGAGGAGGGAGAGACCCGGACCCAGGGCCCGGCGGGCGGCCTGGCCGTGGACCTGCTCTCCGCCGGCTCGCCGGAGCCGGGCATTCTCGACCTGGGGCCGGCGCTGATCCGCGGTGCCCTGCCGAAGGAAAGGGGGGAGATCCTTCTCGCCAACGATTTTGCCTCGCGTCTGGGGGTTGCCCCGGGCGCTACCGTCACGCTGATCGCCGGCACCATGTACGGCGGCATGGCCACGGCCAACTTCACCGTCGCCGGCACCTTCCGCTTCGGCGCGCCGGCCATGGACCGCGGGATGATGATCCTGGACGTCGCCGACGCCCGCGCCGTGCTGGACATGGACGACGCCACCGGCGAGATCGTGGGCTTCTTCCGCAGCGGCTTCTACGACCGCCGGGCCGCCGACAACGAGGCGGCGCGCTTCAACGCCCTATTCGCCTCCTCCGACGATCCCTTCGCCCCGCGCATGGAGACGCTGATCACCCGGAGCGGTATGGGACAGCTCCTGGAATGGATGGACGCCATCCTCGGGGCGATGGTGATCATTTTCTTGGCCACGATGTTCATCGTGCTGTGGAACACCGGCCTGATGGGCAACATCCGCCGCTACGGCGAGATCGGCGTGCGC
>JAFGST010000070.1 GCA_016934475.1 Candidatus Aminicenantota bacterium
GCAGATCGCCGAGAGCATCAAGAAGATCGTCGACGCCGAGACCAGCGGCTGGGGCGTCGACGTCGAGTCGATCAAGATCCAGGAGGTGGAGCTGCCGGCCGAGATGAAGCGCGCCATGGCCAAGCAGGCCGAGGCCGAGCGCGAGCGCCGCGCCATGATCATCGCCTCCAGCGGCGAACTGTCGGCTTCGGAGAACCTGCGCCAGGCGGCGGAGAACCTGGCCCGCAGCGAGGGGGCGCTGCACCTGCGCACGCTGCAGACGATCCGCGACATCGCCGCCGACCCCTCCGAAAAGATCGTCCTATTCGTCCCTTCCGACCTGGGGCGCGTCCTGGGATCGGCGGTCAGCGGCAGGAAGGATTGATCCGTTCATCCCATGCTGGACAACAACGTCCGCTACCTGCAGATCGCCTTCAACTACGATACCGCCCTGGCGCTGCGGCTGCTGCCGCAACTACCCCGCAGCGAGCGCATCCTGATCGAGGCGGGCACGCCCTTCATCAAGCGCGAGGGGCTGGCCGGCATCGGCGCCATCCGCGGCCTTTGGCCGGGCCGGCTCGTCGCCGACCTGAAGACGGTGGACGGGGCGAGCCGCGAGGTGGAGATGGTGCGGGCGGCCGGGGCCACGGCGGCCACCGTGCTGGGCAGCTCGCCGCGCGAGACGCTCGACCTGTTCGTCGCCGCCTGCGCCGCGGCGGGGATTGACTCGATGATCGACATGCTCGGCGTCGCCGACCCTCTCCGCGTGCTGATGGGGCTGCGCCGTCCGCCCGGCGTCGTGGTGCTCCACCTGGGCCGCGACGAGGAGTCGACGCGGGGCAAGATGATCCAGTACCGCCACGTCAACCGCGTGCGCAGCAAGTTCGACACGCTGATCTCAGCCGCCGGCGGCGTCGGCCTCAAGGAGGCGCGCAGCGCCATTTTCAACGGCGCCAACATCGTCGTGGTTAACCTGGTACGCCCCGAGGACCCCTGGGGGGGAATCCGCACCGATGCCGACGTGCCCGGCATCGCCCGCCAGTTCCTGGAAACGATCGAATAGAAATCGCCGGCGCCAGGGAAAGCGTAGGAAAGCCCCAAGCCGATCTTTACTGCGAATTCATTGGAAGTTAATCCAACATTAATCTGAGAAGTGAATAATCAGACGATGAGCCCCGCCCTCCAGCCTTGCCAGTTCGGACTTCCGGGCCGCGCGAAGCCCGGATCCACCCAGCCTGCATGAAGAGCGGCGAATTTCAATTAAAGGGCAAACTGGGGGATTTTCGCCTGCCCGAGGTGGTCCAGTTCCTGCACCTGAACCGCAAGAGCGGGGAGCTGGTCCTTCATGCCGAGGACCACGCGCCCATCGGTCGACTCTTCCTCATCCAAGGAGAGCTAGTGCACGCCGAAATGGACGGGAGCGGCGGCCTCGCCGCCTTCGAGCGGATCATGCACCATGAGCACGGGTATTTCATCTTCCTGGCCGAGCGGATCAGCCAGAACCTGACGATCGAGCGGCCGGTGGAGGTCCTGCTCCTGGAGGCCCACGCCCGCCACGATGAGCTGAGCCGCTACCGGGCTGAGCTCCCTCCCCCGGGAACCGTTTTGTCGATCACCGAGAGCGTATCCTCCGTTCCACCCTTGAACACCGCCGAGTGGAGGATCCTCTCGCTAGTCGACGGCAAGCGCTCGATTAGCCGCATCGTGCAAAAGGCCGGGGACGAGCACGCCGCCCTCGGCGCCCTCCATTCCCTGATGGCCAAGGGGCTGGTCACGGCCAGCATCGAGGATTCCCCGCTGCGGGGCCTGCTACCGAAACCGGTGCCCGCGGCCGGGGTGAGCGGGGAGCGCCCCTACCCGCCGCGGATGCGCACCAACCTGCTGTTGAAGGCCATCGACGGCCGCACCTCGCTGAGCCAGTTGTCGGAAAAACTGGGCATGGGAATGGCGGAGCTCGTCGAGGACATCCGCCTGCTGCTGGAGCTGAACTGGATCGCGCTCGATGGTACCGACGAGAGGACATGGCGGCAACACTGCCAGGACCCGCATTGAGGAGGTCGCCTGCGCAACCGGGGCATACTCCCAGCGCTCGCGCGAAAACAGCTGCGGGATCAGGAAGTGAGACGCATCACCCAGGCAGGTTCAGCAGGGATATCCCATACCAGCACAGGGCCGAGATCAGGGCCGAGCCGGGGATGGTCAGGATCCAGGCCCAGACGATGCGCACCGCCAGCCCCCAGCGGATGGCCGACAGGCGCGTGGTGGCGCCGACGCCGATGATGGCGCCGGTGATGGTATGGGTGGTGGAGACCGGCACGCCCAGCACCGAGGACATCAGGATGGATCCGGCGGCGGCGGTCTCGGCGCTGAAGCCGTGCGCCGGCTTGAGCTTGGTCACCTTCATGCCCAGGGTCTCGATCACCTTCCAGCCTCCCGTCAGGGTGCCCAGGGCGATGGCCGCATGGCAGCTGAGGATGACCCAGACCGGGACATAGAATTTCGCTCCCAGTTTCCCGGTGGTGAACAACAGCATGGCGATGATGCCCATGGTCTTCTGCGCGTCGTTGGTGCCGTGGCCCAGGCTGTAGAGAGCCGCCGAAAGCAGTTGCAGGCGGCGGAACCAGCGGTCGATCGTCTGTGGCGAGCGGCGGTGGCAGGTTCGCAGGACAAGGATCATGATGAAGTAGCCCAGCACCAGGCCGATCAGCGGCGCCACCACAATGAAGAGCGAGATCTTCAGCAGGCCGGGGACGAGCAGCGCCCCAGGCCCGCTCTTGGCCAGGGCCGCGCCGATCAGGCCGCCGACCAGCGCATGCGAAATGCTGATCGGCAGCCCTATGTGCGTGCAGAAATAGGACCAGGCAATGGCGCCCAGCAAGGCGGCCAGGATCATTGGGGCGGAGACGACCTCGGCGGCGATGACCCCCTTGCCGATGGTCTTGGCCACGTGCACGCCGAAGAGAAAAGCGGCGGCGAAGTTGAAGAAGGCGGCCCAGAGCACGGCCTGGCGCGGGGTCAGCACCCGGGTCGAGACGATGGTGGCCACCGAGTTGGCGGCGTCGTTCATGCCGTTGATGAAGTCAAAGAGGAGGGCCAGCAGGACGATGACGACGACCAGGGCCATCATGGGGCGGGGCTCAGGTGTTCTCCAGGACGATGCCCTCGGTGATGTCGGCCACGTCCTCGCAGCGGTCGGTGGCCCGCTCGATGTACTCCAGGATGTCCTTCCACTTGATCAGCTCGAAGGGGTCCTTCTCCTCGCGGAAGAGGCGGGCCAGGGTGCTGCGGCGGATGTAGTCGGCCTGGTCCTCGAGGCGGTTGATCTCCACGGTCAGCTCCATAATGCGCGCCGGCTTCTTCAGGTTGCGCAGCAGGCCGACCATCTCCTTGACCAGCTTGGCGCTCTCCAGGAGCACGTGGCCCAGCTCCCTGGCCTCGCCGGGGACGCGGCAGGGGCGGTAGAGGTCGATGCGCGAGCTGGCGGCCTCGGCCAGGTCGAGGATGTCGTCCAGGCGCACGGCCAGCTGATGGATGTCCTCGCGCTCGATGGGCGTGACGAAGGTCTTGTGCAGGTGCGACATGACGCCGTGCACCAGCTGGTCGGTCTGATGCTCCAGCGACTTCAGGCGCACCGCGTACTCGTTGGTGCTTTCGCAGTCGTCGAGCATCGTGACCAGGGTCTGAACTCCCTCGACCGTGTTGGCGCTGATCTGGTCGAAGAGTTCGAAGAAGACCTCGTTTTTCGGCACCAGGGACTTGAACATCGCTTACCTCTGCAGACCGTTTGCGGCTGGACCGCCCGAGGAAAGCAGAGGATAGCATAGGGAGCGCCGCGTGTCAAAACGATCTCGAATCGCGACACGTGACGCGTAACGCGTAACGAATGAAGACAGATCTCGGCACACGGCAAACGGTGGACGGCGGACGCAAAGAGTGGAATGACGACCTCTGGGAAGAGAAAGGGAAGAGTGAGGGAAGAAGGAGGAAAGACTAGGTGGGAAAGGCCCTTTCAGGACCTCTTTTCCACTTTGCCTTCCCTCCGCCTTTCCCTCTGACTTCCCTTTATCTTCCCTGGAGTTTCTAATACCGTTCGCCGTCTGCCGTATGCCGTACGCCGAGTTGTAGCGATGAAGTCCATCAGTTCCTTCATGAACTTGTGGTTCGCCGCGGGGAACGGGTACTTTTCCAATTCGTCCGCCTTGATCCAGGCATGGGGCCGCGGGGTACGGATGCGGCCGCTCCGCGGCCGGCACATGAACACGTGCAGCTGCACCCGGAAATGGGAATAGGCGTGGCGCACCTCGGCCAGCTTGGCCAGGACATCCAATTCCGCGCCCAGTTCCTCGCGGCATTCGCGCCCGACGGCGTCTTGCGGCTTCTCCCCGGCCCGGCACTTGCCCCCGGGAAGCTCCCACAGCCCGCCGAGGTGCCCGCGCTCGGGCCGCTGCTGGATGTAGATCCTCCCGTTGCGGACGATCGCGGCCAGCGCCACCCGGTGCAGGGGCACCGGCCTCCTCCTGCCTTTGCGCGGGAGTGAACCCGTCCGGCTATGGCCGAAGGCGAAGCAATCGCCGCGCAGCGGGCAGGCGGGGCAGCGCGGGTTCCTCGGCAGGCAGACCAGCGCCCCCAGCTCCATCAGGGCCTCATTGAACCGGCCCGGGGAATCCTGCGGGAGAATGCCGCATAAAAAACGATGGACTTTCTTCTTCGTGGCCTGTCGGCGGATGTCCCCGGCGAATCCCCGCCAGCGGCAGGCGACGCGCAGCACGTTGCCGTCGACCACCGGGACGGCAAGCCCGCCGCCGATGCTGAGCACCGCGGCGGCGATGTACTCCCCCACCCCGGGCAGCGCCCGGAACTCTTCATGGCCCCGGGGGATGCGGCCGCGGTAATTCGCCCGCACCTGACGGGCGGCGCTCCAGAGGCTGCGGGCTCGGGAATAGTATCCCAATCCCTCCCAGGCCTTCAGCACGTCCTGCAGGGACGCCGCCGCCAGCCGCCGCAGCGAAGGGAAGCGCTTCAGAAACCGCCGGAAATAAGGGATGACGGTCTCCACCCGCGTCTGCTGCAGCATGACCTCGGAGACCCAAACGGCGTACAGGTCGCGCCGCCGGCGCCAGGGCAGGTCGCGGCGGTTGCGCTCGAACCAGTGCAGCAAGCGCGCGACCGCATCGATGACGGGGCCGCCTTCTTCCTTCAAATCGCCCGTCCTCCGCTCAGCGGCGCTTCAGCTGCTTCTCGATGTCGGCCAGGGTGAGGGTGACGATGATCGGCCGGCGGTGGGGGCAGAAATGGGGATTGGCGCAGGCGAAGAGGTCCTTGACCAGGGCACGCATCTCCTCGGGCAGCAGGCGGCGGTTGACCTTCACGGCATCGTGGCAGGCCAGCGCCGCCAGGAGCCCTTCGTCGCCGTGCGCCGCCCCGGGCGGCTCGCGCAGGGCGGCGCGTACGCTGTCGCGGACGCGGCCCTCGCTCAGGAACTGCGGGAAGGCCTTGATCTCGACGGTGGAGCCGCTCAGGTGCCGGATGTCGAAACCGGCCCGGCGGAAGAATTCCATCCTGACATCATCGAGGGAGGCCTGCTCGAGGGGCGAGAGCTCGAGCAGCAGCGGGAAGAGGGCCTGGGCCGCCGGGGCGTCCCCGGTGCGGTACACCGCCTGCAGGCGCTCGAACAGCACTCGCTCGCGGGCGTTGTGCTGGTCGATGATCAGCAGCTCGCCGTTCCTCTCGACCACGATGTAGGAGTCCAGGTACTGGCCCAGGATGCGGAAATCCTCCTCGCGGGCGAGCGTCCCCGCGGGAAACAGGACGGCGGCTTCCCCGGGAGCGTTCTCCGCGGGCGCGGGCCTCGGGACGGGCTCGGGGATCATGGCAGAGCCGCCGGAGGCCGCGGGCGGGCGCAGCGTGCCGCCCAGGGCGGATTGGATGGCCTGGTGAACGAAGCGATAGAGGCGCTGGCCGTCCCGGAAGCGGATCTCCAGCTTCATGGGGTGAATGTTGACGTCGACCTCGGAGGGCGGAAGGGCAAGTTCCAGGACGGCGGCCGCGTGGCGCGACTTCTCCAGGAAGGGCTGAAAGGTTTTATTGAACGCGGCCTGCAAGGTTCGCTCCTTGACCGGCCGGCCGTTGACCGTGAAGAACTGCCGGCTCCGGTCGCCGATGCCCCCCGGGGGGGCCGAAATGAAACCGCCGAGCCGGTAGGGAGCGAGCGCGAAGTCCAGCGGCCGCATCCCGTCGAGGAACTCCTTGCCGAACACCTGGTAGATGCGCTCGGAGAGGTGGGCGGCGGCGGCATAGCGAAAGACGGTCCGCCCGTTGTGGCGCAGCGAAAAGGCGACGGCGGGCCGGGCCAGGGCGATGGTCTCCAGGAATGAACTGGCCGGCCGCAGCTCGCCCTGGTCGCTCTTCAGGAACTTGCGCCGCACCGGGAAGTCGGCGAACAGATGCTGCACGGTGACGACGCTGCCCCGGCGGCAGGCGACCTGCCTTCGTTCACGCAGCGATCCGCCACAAAACCGGCAGAGCCAGCCGCGGCCCTCGTCGTTGTCCGCCGTCTCCAGGTCGATGGCGGCCACCTCCAGGATCGACGGCAGGGCCTCGCCGCGGAATCCCAGTGTCTGCAGGCGATCCAGGTCCTCCAGCTCCGCCAGCTTCGACGTGCTGTGCCTGCGGAAGGCGATCTCGATGTCGTCGGCAGCGAAGCCGCGGCCGTTGTCCGCGACCCGCACCAGCTCCTTGCCGCCGGCGCGGAGTTCCACGTCGATCTCGGTGGCGCCGGCATCGATGGCGTTCTCCACGAGCTCCTTGACCAGCGAGAGCGGGCGTTCGATCACCTCTCCCGCCGCTATTTTTCTATAGACGTTCTCGGATAGTACCTTGATATTGCCCATGGCTTGCCGTGTGGCGAACATAACACAGGGAGCCGGGGAAAGCAACAAGCCCGGTGACGAACCATCGTGACGCGTGACAAGTAAGAAATATTCTACAAGCACCAAGCTCCAAGCACCAAATTACAAACAAATTCCAAGTTCCAAATCCCAATGTCCAAAACGAAAGCCCTTTCAGTTTCTTTTCTTCGTTTGGGTCATTTGGTCATTGGTACTTGGCGCTTGTTTGGAATTTGGTGCTTGGGATTTGGATTTTTTCTTCCGCGTTACGCGTTACGCGTCACGCGTCACTGAGTTCATTGACAGATCCCCTGGAGCCCAATATAATGAATTCGTGGAAAACGAAACCCTGAAGATCTGCAAATACGGCGACGACGTGCTGAAGACCAAGGCCGGGGAGATCCGGGACATCACCCGGCAAGTCGCCGACCTGGCTGCGGCCATGGCCCGGACCATGCACCAGGCCCCGGGCATCGGGCTGGCCGCCCCCCAGGTGGGAGAATCGCTCCGGCTGGTCACCGTGGACCTCTCGGTCGGCGAAAATCCCGAGGAGATGCTGATCCTCATCAATCCCCGCATCGTGGAGTCGGAGGGGGATGAGACCAGCGAGGAAGGCTGCCTGTCGGTGCCCGGCTATTCCCTGCCCATCAAGCGCCGCCTGCGCATCATGCTCCAGGCCACCCGGATCGACGGCAGCGAGCTGCGCGCCGAGTTCGAGGGTTTGAAGGCCCGGGTGCTGCAGCACGAGATCGACCACCTGAACGGCATGCTGATCGTGGACCGTGTCTCCACACTGAAGCGCACCCTGATCCGCAAAGAGATCAGCCACAAGATCAAAAGTGGCCAATGGTGACCTGGTTTTCTTCGGCACCGCGGCGGTCGGCCTGCCCATCGCCCGGGAGCTTAACCGCGATTTCCGTCTGCGCCTGGTCGTCACCCAGCCCGACCGGCGCGGCGGCCGCCACCGACGCTGGATCGCCACGCCCATCAAGCAGTTCGCCCTGGAGAACCGGCTGCCGCTCCTGCAGCCGCCGAACCTCAAGGAGCCCGAGCTCGAGCTGGCCCTGCGCCGCATCGATCCCGACATCGCCGTCGTCGTGGCCTACGGCCAGTTCATTCCCAGGGACATCCGCGACCTTCCCCGCCACCGTTCCGTCAACGTCCATTTTTCCCTGCTGCCGGCCTACCGCGGGGCCGCCCCGGTTCAGCGGGCCATCCAGAACGGCGAGCGCAGCAGCGGCCTCACCATCTTCGAGCTCAGCGGCCGCATGGATGCCGGCCCGGTCTGGGCCCGCGAGGAGATCGCCATCCGCCCCGACGACACGTCCGCTTCGTACCAGCAGCGGCTGGCGGAAAGGGCCGCCCCCTTCCTGAGCCGGACGCTGGAGCAGATATTCAGCGGCCAGGCCCGCCCCCAGCCTCAGGACGATTCCCAGGCCACCCTGGCCCCGCCCCTGAAAAAGGAGGAAGGCCGCGCCAACTGGGAGCTGCCGGCCCGGAGACTTTTCGACTGCCTGCGCGCCTTCACCCCCTGGCCGGGCCTGTTCTTCATCATGGACGGGCGCCAGGTCAGGATCCTGGAGGCCGGGATCTCCCAGAAGGAACATGCCCTCCGTCCCGGGGAAATCCTGGCCCTCTCGCCGCAGGGGCTGCAGGTGGCCTGCGGTTTGGGAACGGTCATGGAGATCACGCTCATCCAACCCGAGGGCAGAAAAGCGATGAGCCCCTGGCAGTTCTCCCTGGGCAACCGCTTTGCCGAACGCCTGACGTGACGTTTCTGGCACCGGCCGTCCGCTTTCTCCTCGACTACCACCGGCGGCCGCGGACCAACCTGCGCCTGCTGCTGACGAGATTCCTGGAGAAGTACCGCGGACGGGACAAGCAGGCGCTGACGCGCACGATATACGGCGTGACACGCAAGGAGATCGTCCTGGAGCACGTCATCGGGCTTTTTCTGAAAAAAAAGGACCGTCCCCCCCCTCTTCCCACCCTCATCCTCCTGAAGATCTCCGTGTTCCTGCTGCTCTTTTCCGAGTCCTATCCCGAATACGCCGTGGTCAACGAGGCGGTGAACGCCGCCGCCAGGAAGGAGAAGGCCTTTGTCAACGCCGTGCTGCGGCAGATGCTGCGCCGCAGGGCGGAAGTGAAGGAGCGCCTGGCCGCCAGCACCGATCCGGCCCTGAAATATTCCCTGGCGCCGCTGCTCCTGGCCGCCCTCCAGCGTATCGGCGCCGCCGCCGATTCCGACCTGGAGTACCTGGACCGCGAGCCCCTCTTCCACCTGCGCTTTCACTCCGGCCGCATGACCATGGAGCAGGCGCAGCTGGCGCTGGAGGCCTGCGCCATCCCCTGCCGCGCCCTGCCAAGGCTCGGCTGCTTCGAGACCGCAACCGTCGGTCGCTTCCTGGACCAGGCCGGGCACCTGGACGAGTTTTACCTGCAGAACAGCGGATCACAAGCCGTGGCCCTGGTGGCGGCCTCCCGTGCCGGGAAAAAGGTGTGCGACGTGGCGGCGGCTCCCGGCGGCAAAACGCTGACCCTGGCCTGTTTGCGCCCCGACCTGAAGATCCTGGCCAGCGACATCCACCCTCTGCGCCTGCGCCTGCTCGAGCAGAACGTCCGCCGCTTGCGCCTGGGGAACGTTTCCAGCTTCGCCGCCGACGTCCTGCGCTATCCCGCCATCGGCAGGCCGCCCGACTTGCTCATCCTCGACGCTCCCTGCACCTCGTGCGGCACCCTGCGCAAGAATCCCGACCTTAAGAGCAGGATCGACCGCCGGCGAGTACTGGAGAACGCCCGGCAGCAGAGGCTCATGCTGGACAGCCTGGCCGCCCGTTTTTCCGGCTCCCGGCTCCTCTACTCCGTCTGCTCCTTCCTGCCCGAGGAAAGCGAAGAAGTCGTCGAGAAGATCGCCGCCGGCCGCAAGCTGCGGCCCGCCGATCTAAAGCCCATGCTGCAGAAGCTCGGTTTCCGCGTCCGGCAGGGGGAATTCGGGTTTTATCTCTTGCCTTCGGAACTGAACAACGATTTGTTCTATATTTCGCTCTTAGAACCGATTGAACCAGGGAATCGTTCTAGGCGGACGGCACACGGCGTACGGCCGGAGAAAGCGCCAAATTCCAATTTCCAAAACCAAAGGTAGATGGGCAAACGGGTTGATACGTTCAGAAAACCGCAAAAGATCGTGGCCAATGCTGCTACCCCTTCTACTCATCTACTCATCAACCCATGCCCAATTCTTCGTTTGGGTCATTGGCCCATTGGAACTTGGCGCTTATTTGGAATTTGTGATTTGGTTTTCTTCCGTCAGCCGTGAACCGTATGCCGTAAGCCGAGTCTTGGGAGTTCGTTCAGCCCCAGAGCACCAACCCCATCTCGTAAGGATCGGCCATCAGCGGGTGGAAGGGCGTGACGCGCAGCTTGAAGCCGAAGTTGCCGGTGCGCTCGCAAGGGATGGCGCCGCTGAAGCGGTAGCGCCGCTCGTCGATGGCCTCCACATGGTCCAGGGCGGCCAGCGCCGAATGCTGCAGCACTTCCTCGCCGACGATCTTTCCGTAATAGGCGTCGACCCGGATGTCGCCGGGGGCCACCCGGCCCAGGGAGAGCTCGGCCTGCAGCTGGAGGCGTTCGCCGCTCTTATAGGTGCACCCGGTGTCGGCCTGGACGCGGTCGATGCGGATCCCGGCGAAGTCGCTGCGCATCCGCCCCTGCCATTGCACCAGCTGGCGCGCCGGGGAAAATTCATCGACGCTCAGCCGGGCGAAGTTGTCGGCGGCGACCTTGTAGAAACGGTTGAAATACTCGCGGACCATGCGGTGGGTGTTGTAACGCGAGGCGATGGAGACCAGCGAATGCTTCATCATGCGGATCCATTCCCGCGGCAGGCCGTCGGAGCCGCGCTGGTAGAACAGGGGGATGATGTCCTTCTCGAGGATGGAATAGATGGCCTTGCTCTCGATTTCGTCCTGGTAGCCGCGGTCGGCGTAGGACTCGCGGTTGCCGATGGCCCAGCCGTTCTTCAGGTCGAAGGCCTCGTCCCACCAGCCGTCCAGCACGCTGAAGTTGAGAACGCCGTTGCAGGCGGCCTTCATGCCCGAGGTGCCGCAGGCCTCGAACGGCCGCAGCGGCGTGTTCAGCCAGATGTCGACCCCCGAGACCAGGTAGCGGGCCACGTTGATGTCGTAGTCCTCGATAAAGGCGATCTTGGAGCGCAGGTGCTCGCTGGACATGAAGGAGATGATCTCCTTGATCAGCTCCTTGCCGGCCTGGTCCTGGGGATGGGCCTTGCCGGCGATGATCAGCTGCACGGGGTGTTCCTCGTCGCGCAGGATGTTCAGCAGCCGGCCGCGGTCGCGGAAAAGGAGGGTGGCGCGCTTGTAGGCCGCGAAGCGGCGGGCGAAACCGATGGTCAGGGCCACGGGGTTCAGCGCCTCCTGGGACTCGCTGACCAGCAGGTTGGAGGCCCCCTTGGCGATGAGCTGCTTCTGCAGCCTTTGGCGGGTGAAGGTGATGAGGCGGCGGCGGCGGATCTCGTGGACGTTCCACAGCTCGGGATCGGGAATGCTTTGCACTTTTTCCCAGCAATCCAGGTAATCCTGCTTCTCGCGCCACTTGCCGCCCAGGTACCTTTCGAACAGGTCGTTCATCTCGAAGGAGATCCAGGAGGGAATATGGATGCCGTTGGTGATGGCCTGCAGCGGGACATGCTCGGGGGGAACCTCCGGCCAGAGATTCTTCAGGAGTCCCCGGGCCACCACCGATTGCAGGGTGGACACGCCGTTGACGAAGGCCGCGTTCTTGACCGCGGCCACGGTCATGGAGAAATTCTCCTGGGGATTGTCCGGGTGAACGCGGCCGTAGGCCAGGAACTCGTTCAGCGGGATATGGAGCTCCTTCACGTAGGGCTCGAAGTAATGCTTCATCATCTCGGGGCTGAATACGTCGTAGGCGGCCTGGACGTTGGTATGGGTGGTGAACACGCTCGAACGGCGCACCACCTCCATGGCCTCGGCGAAGGCCAGGCCCCGCTCCTTCATCAGACCGCGGGCGCGCTCGAAGGGGATGAAGGCCGAATGGCCCTCGTTCATGTGCCAAGCGCTGACCGGCACCCCCAGGGCGTCGAGCATCTTGACCCCGCCGATGCCCAGGATGATCTCCTGCTGCAGGCGGGTCTCGGAATTGCCGCCGTAGAGCTGAGCCGTGAGCCGCCGGTCATGCTCGCTGTTGCGCTCGTGGTTGGAATCCAGCAGGTAGATCGAGACCCGCCCGACCTGGATCTCCCAGGTCTTGAGAAAGACCTTGCGGCCGGGGAGATCCAGCTCGATTTCCAGGAGGGCACCGTCGGGACGCCGCAATTCGTGGACCTGCATGTTGTGAAAATCGTTGACCTGGTAGAAATCCTGCTGCCAGCCGTCCATGTTCAGGTACTGCTGGAAATAGCCCAGCTGGTAGAGC
>JAFGST010000005.1 GCA_016934475.1 Candidatus Aminicenantota bacterium
CTGCGCCAACACCGCCCACAAGCTGGCCGACGAGATCGGCCGCGGCCTCGCCATCCCCATCGTCCACGTCGTCGACGCCACCGCCAATGAGATCCGCCGCACCGGGCTGCGCAAGGTCGGGCTGCTGGGAACGCGCTTCACGATGGAGGAGGAGTTCTTCAAGGGGCGGCTGCGCGAGCGGCACGGCATCGAGGCACTGGTGCCGGACAAGGAGGAGCGCGAACGGGTCCACCGCGTCATCATCGACGAATTGGCCCTCGGCGTGGTCGATCCCAGGTCGGGGGAGGTGATCTGGAGGATCATCGACGGCCTCGTTGGCCGCGGTGCCCAGGCGGTCATCCTCGGCTGCACCGAGCTGCCGCTGCTGATCAAGCAGGACCAGGGCCCCGTGCCGCTGTTCGACACCACGACCATCCACGCCCGTACCGCCGTCGACCTGGCGCTTGCGGGAAGAGACAGGGTAGGAGGAAGGCCATGAATGATGAAGCACGTTCACGGGGAGGATGTCGGCGGTTTCTTCTGGCCATTGCCCTGATACCTGCCCTTGCCGGTCTGGCCCGGGCCGAGGAGCGGAGGCCGTTCGCCATCGGCGAGACCGTGACCCTGCACTCCAAGATCCTGGGAGAGGAGCGGACGCTGTTCATCTACACCCATCAGGCCTACGGCGAGGACCAGAGTCGCTATCCCGTGGCCTACGTGCTTGACGGCGAGTGGAACTTCCACCAGACCAGCGGCGTCATCGACCTGCTGTCCTCACGCGAGGTCATCCCCTGGATGATCGTCGTGGGCATCGCCAACGTCGATCGCATGAGGGACCTATCGCCGACCCCCATCAAGGAGCAGCCGCGCTCGGGCGGCGCGGCCGCCTTCCGCCGCTTCCTGCGCGAGGAGGTCTTTCCCTTCGTGGAGGCGCGCTACCGCACCGAGCCCTTCCGCCTGCTGGTCGGTCATTCCCTGGGCGGCCTCTTCGCGATCGATACCCTGCTTGGCGAGCCGGAGCTCTTCAGCGCCTACCTGGCCGTCGGGCCCTACCTCGTCTGGGACGACAACCGCTACCTGGATGCCGCCCTGGCGAAGCCGGCCGCTCCCTGGAAAACTCGCAAGTTCCTATCCGCGATCCTTGGGGAGGAACCCGAGCTGCGGCCCACGCTTCAGCGCCTGGAAGCGGCCCTGGCCGGCCGCGGCTCCTCCCTGCTGGAGTGCCGCTGCCGCGAGATCGCCGGATTCGACCATGTTTCGGTCTATCCGCCGGCGATCGCGCGCGGCCTCCTGGACATCTTCCCCGATTGGCGGCTCCCGCCGGAGGCGGCGGCGGCCGGCCTGGAGGGGATCCGCGCGCACTACGCCGGCCTTACGAGCCGCTACGGATACCCGATCCGGCCGGTCTACTTCGTCCTGCTCATGATCGCCGACGACTTCATCGGGAAGGGCGAGATCGACGAAGCCGTCCGCATCCTGCGCCAGGCGGTCGCGCAGGATCCGGCACTACCCCATGCCCATTCCAGCCTCGGCCGCTGCTATCGCCTCCGCGGAATGATCAACGAGGCCCGCCGCTGCTACCAGGAAGCGCTGCGCATCGCTCCCGACGACGCCGAGGCCCGGCGGGCGCTGGCCGAGCTGGAATGACGGCAGGAAAGGGCGTCCGCTGATTCGGCGCGGCGATGGGCCTGCCGCTCACGCACTCCCCTTTCGCGGCTTTTCTGCTATAATCCGGGCCGGAGGCACGGGTGAAACTGGCGGAGCTGACGTGGAAGGAGATCGCGGAGCGCCTGGAGTCCGAGCGGCGGCTGATCGTGCCGGTCGGGACCTGCGAGCAGCATGGTCCGCACCTGCCCCTGAGCAGCGACACCCTGGTGGCCGAGAGTATCGCCGAATACCTTTCACAGAGGACGGGGATCCTGGTGGCGCCGACGGTCCAGTACGGGGTCAACCTGCCCTGCGACCGCGGCTTTGCCGGCACCTGCTCGACGACCCCGGAACTGCTCCGGGGCACCATTGGCTCCATCCTGGAGTGGTGGAAAGTACAGGGATTCGCGCGCTTCTTCCTGCTTTCTGCCCACGGCGACCCCCTGCACATCGAGGCCCTGCGCGCCGCCGATCCCGATGCGGCCCGCGTGCTGTCCCTGTACGATTTTCCTATGCAGGACATCCTGGAGAGACAGGAGGGAGGCCGGCACGCCTGCGAGGCGGAGACCTCGGTGATGCTGCACCTGCGGCCGGAGCTGGTCCGGACGGAGGAGATAGCTGATTTCGCCATTCCCTTCGATGAGTTCAAGCCGTATTTCCTCCATGAGAAGATCGAGCCCATCGCCGGGGCCCCGGGACACCAGGGCTTTCCTTCCTTCGCCAGCGCCGAGAAGGGGGAGAGGATTTTCGCCCTGATGAAGCGCCATGCCCTCTCGTGGCTCGAGCGGGGAGGAGAAGCTTGAAGGCCCTCGGGGCGGCGCGGTCAATCCTGGCCTTCCTCGTGGGCGCATGCCCCCCGCCGGCCGTCCTGCTCTGGGTGGCCATCCACCCCTACGCCGCCAGAGGGTGCCTCGCTTTCTGCCCCGGCGCAGGCCGCGGGGAGAGAGGATGGGAAATTGATCGGGCCATTTGAAGTGAGGCCGGCTGCTTCCGAAGGGACGCCAGGGGGTGTGGAATGCCTCAACTGGTGAAAGGCGGCAAGCACGCCTTCGCCTGGACGCGAGTGGGCGAGGAGGGGCGGATCGTCGTCCCGCCCGAGGCGCGGGAGGAATACGGATTGCGGGAAGGCGAAAGGCTGCTCCTTATGCCCGGAAGCCGCACCTCGGGAGGATTCGTGCTCGCATCGCCCGAAGCGCTGCGGCGGTCGCTCCTGGGCGCGATGCCGCAGGCCCTCCCGGGGCTGGATGATCGGCAGACGGCGGAGGGAGCGGTCGTGGAGCTCCGGGGGAAGGCCTTCGCCTGGGCGCTGCTGAGCGACGGCGTGGTCACCGTTCCCCCGCTGACGCTGGCCCGCTACGGCGTCCGCCCTGGGGACAACCTGCTGGTCGTCAGGGGCAGCGGCCTGGCCCCGAGCTTCATCGTGAAGGGGCCCATCGTTGAGGAGGCGCGCCGGCATCCCGAGCTGGAAACGTTCACGGAGCGGAGGGCGGACCCATGAGCGCTGGGATGGCTGTGGTTGGCCAAGGTGGGGAAATCGCTCATGATCGGCCATCGGCCGCAGGAGTAAACCAATGAAAACCATCGGACTTCTGGGCGGGATGACGAGCGAGTCTTCCCTCGTCTATTACAAATTGGTCAATGAAATGGCCCGGGAGAAGCTGGGCGGCAGCCACTCGGCCAAGAGTGTCATGGTCTCGGTCGACTTCGGCGAGATCGAGCCGCACATGGAGCGGGGCGAATGGGAGCGGGTGCTGGCCTTCATGATCGGCGCCTCGAGGGCCGTTGAGAAGGGTGGCGCCGACTTCCTGGTGCTGTGTACCAACACCATGCACAAGTTCGTGGATGAGATCAGCCGCGGGATCTCGATCCCCATCCTGCACATCGTCGACGCCACCGCCGCCGGGATCAGGAAGGCGGGGATGAAAAAGGTCGGGCTGCTGGGAACGCGCTTCACGATGGAGGAGGATTTCTACAAGGGCCGCCTGCTGGAGAAGCACGGCATTACGGCGCTGGTCCCGGAGAAGCCGGCGCGGGAACAGGTGCACAAGGTCATCATGGACGAGCTCTCCCGCGGCATCATCAACCCGGCATCGCGGGACGCGTACTGGCGAATCATCAACGACCTGGCCGTCCGGGGCGCGGAAGGGATCATCCTGGGCTGCACCGAGATCCCGCTGCTGGTCAAGCCGAAGCGTGGAGCGATCCCCCTTTTCGACACCACGGCGATTCACGCCGGCGCGGCCGTGGATCTTGCGCTAGATATTACTGAAGGCGTAGGGGGAAAATAAAAATGGATCGCGCGCTGCGCAAAAAAATCGCCGGCCTGTTGGGCGGGCAGAAGCTCGGGATACTGGCCACCCAGGGACGCTCGTATCCCTACCAGAACATCGTGGCTTTCGCCGCCGGCAGGGACCTGAAGACCATCGTCTTCGCCACCCGGCGCGC
>JAFGST010000071.1 GCA_016934475.1 Candidatus Aminicenantota bacterium
CGTGCTGCAGGATGGAGTCGGGGCGGTCGGGGTTGTAGCGCCGGCGGTTCTTGCGCAGCGACTCGGGCCAGTCGACCTTGATGTACAGCGTGACGGCGCGCTCCAGGACCTGCGGCGAAAGATGCGCGTAGGCCTCGCGGAAGCCGCCGTGCTCGCTGCCACGCGAGAACTCGATGAACAGGGTCTTTCGGTCGTGGAAGGCGGGGACGTCGCGCAGGATCTTGGCGTACGCCAGGTCGAGCTTCTTGATCAGGAAGTTCCAGAACCACTGGCCCTTGAACACGTAGCCGGGGTAGGTCTGACCCTCGTAGCTGAACTCCCTGTCGCTGACCAGGCGCGGCCGGCCCAGCTCCTCCATCAGGTCGTCGTCCTCGAAGCGCTCCCAGAGGATGGGAAAGTCGTCGAGCTCCTGGAACTCACCGATGTGGAAGCGCCGGACGCGCTCCTCGAGCGGCACGCTCCTCAGGTAGTCGATGACCTCGGACTTGCCGGCCGCCGGCCGGCCGTTGAGGATGATGACGTCAAAGGTTTTCTTGCCCATGGCGCTTCCTCCTGCATCTTGGCGTCGGGGGGACCGCCTTATTATATGGAAGAAACTTTTTTTTACAAATCCGTCCCGGTAGAAGCGGGCGCGGCCCGGACCCTTCAGTCGCTTTTGTCCGCCTCTTGGAAGGCGCTGTTGCGGATCATCTGCTCGGTGCTGTAGGGCGCCTTGCCCCCTCCCAGGTAGTGATGAAACCATTCGAGATGGGCATTGTAATACACCGGCATCGATTTAAGGTTGTCGGGCCAGTGCCCATCGTTCTTGAAGACGATCAGGCGGGAGGGCACACCCATCGCCTGCAGGTCGGTGAAGAAGTGGAGGCTCTGCGTGTAGGGGACACGATAGTCCCTCTCCCCGGTGATGACCAGGCAGGGGGTCTTGAATTTCGCCACCCGCGAGCACGGGCTCATGCGCTCGTAAGCCTCGGCGTTGCCCCAGGGGGTGCCTCCCAGGTCCCACTGCGGGAACCAGAGCTCCTCGGTGGCTCCGTGCATGGCCCGCAGGTCATACACGCCCATCATCGCCGCCAGCGCCTGGAAGCGCGTGGAGGCTCCCTCCAGCCACATGACCGCATAGCCGCCCCAAGACCATCCCATGGCGCCCATCCTGCCGGCGTCGACGTAGGGCAGCTCGGCGAGCCGGGCGCTGACCTTTTCGATGTCCTCCATGACCTTCCCGTTCCAGTCCCTGGAAATGGCCGCGGTGAACTCCTGGCCGTATCCGGTCGAACCGTGAGGGTTGGGAAAGGCGACCACGTAGCCGGCGCCAGGGTACACCTGCCAGTCGCCGCGGAAGGAATCCGACCACATCCCCTGCGGGCCGCCGTGGATGTTCAGGATCAGCGGGTATTTCTCGCCCTCCGTGAATCCGTGGGGCTTGACGATGAAGACATGGATGTCCCTGCCGTTCGCCCCCTTGACCCACATTTCCTCGGCGGGACGGATGTCGACCTCGTCGGCCAGCTTCTGGTTGAGCGACGTCAGGGGGCGGGGCGCCCGGCCGTCGAAGCGGGCGGTCCACAGCTCCAGGGGCCGGCCGACCGCCGACTGGATGAAATAGATCCCCCGGCCGTCGGAGTGGACGATGAATTCCCGGATGGACTTGGCGGCAAGCAACCGGGAAATTTTTCCCGAGCCGACATCCACCCGGTAGAGAGGGGTGGCGCCCTTCTCGCGGACCAAAAAAAGGATCGATCTCGAGTCGGGGGTCCATCTCGCCTTCTCGGCCCAGTTGTCGATCGCCCCGCTCAGGACGCGCGTGACCTTCGCGGCCCGGTCGTAGAGGGCGATGCGGAAGCGGTCGGCCTCGAAGCCCGGCACGGCCTGGGTGCGATAGGCGATCCACCTCCCGTCGGGGGAATACAGCGGGTCGCCGTCGAAGGCGCGGTTGCCGGCGGTAATGTTGACGGGGGGGCCGTCCCGGTCCAGCGGCAGCAGGAACAGGTCGCTGTTGGTGGAGGTCTCGGGGTGCGGGTCGCAGTTGGCGACCACGCAGAGTTCCCGGCCGTCGGGGGCGGCGTCGAAGCCCCGGCCGTCGCCGTGGGTATAGGAGGGGTAATCGGTCTTGCCCTTGGTCAGCATCGTCACCTTCCCCGTCTCCAGGTCGCAGGAGAAAAGGTGAGAGTGCATGAACTCCCGGTAGCGGGTCCAGTGGCGGTAGAGCAGGGAATCGGCCAGGTGCGCCTGAACGGGACCCGACGCCATGCGCTCCGCCTGCTTCTTGTGGCATTCGGGGTCGCTCCCGCATTCTGCATAGACCGCGGAGGCGAAGACGATGGTCCGGCCGTCGGCCAGCAACAGCGGGCTTGAAACGCCCGGGGCGAAGTCGGTGAGCTTGCGCGCCTCGCCGCCGTCGGCGGGCAGGCCGTACACCTGGGGAGTCCCGTCCCTTTGCGCCACGAAGTAGAGCGTTTTTCCATCCTTGGACCAGAAGGCCGACGTTTCCGGGCCCGGGGCCGTCGTCAGCGGCCTCTGGCTGAGGGAGGACAGGCGGATCTCGTGGAGATCGGTGTTCTGCTCGGCCTTCTTCAGATTGCTGTAGGAGACCTCGAAGACGAGCCGCTTCCCGGCGGGCGCCAGGGCGAGCCCGGAAACGGACTTCAGGCGGTACAGGTCGTCGATCGTGAACGGCCTCTTGTCCGCGGCGACCGGCGCCGAAAGAAAAACGATCATTCCCGTCGCTAGCCAGGTCATTCTTTTCATGGGGTGTTTCCTCCAGGGATGGTTTTGTCTTCGGGTCGGGTGGATTTCATCCTTGCGCCCTATTCGTCGAGGCCGGGGAGATCCTTGCCTCCGGCGGGGAGCTCGCCGCGCGCGCCGGTGAAGTCGGCCAGGCGCTCCTGGAACTTCTCGGCTTTCTTGGCCGTGTCCTCGTACTTGCCAGCGGCGTTGCCCAGGTGCTTGCCCAGCAGGCCGAAGTCGTCGTAGAACTGGCCGAAACTCTCCTGGACCTTGGCCAGGTCGCTCAGGATCTCCCGCGTCCGCTGCTCGACGCGCAGCCCTTTGAGGCCGAAGGCGATGGCCATCAGGTAGGCGTAGAAGCTGTTGGGCGAGACCGGGATCACGTGGCGCTCAACGGCGTAGTTGAAGACGCCGTAGTTGCGGCCGTCCAGCCCGTCGCTGATCATGGCCTCGTAAAAGACGTTCTCGGCGGGAATGTAGGCCAGGGCGAAGTCGTAGGTTCCCTCGTCGGGGCGGATGTACTTGTCGGCGATCTCGTCGATGCGCAGCTTGAAGCTCTTGACGAACTCCTTCTTGTGCTTCTTCTGC
>JAFGST010000072.1 GCA_016934475.1 Candidatus Aminicenantota bacterium
CAACCGTACTACCGGCTCGTCCTGCTCGTCGGGCCGGTCGGTTCGGGCAAGACCCCGCTGCTCAAAGCACTCTCCCGCCAACACCATACTTCCACCCTCAACCTCAACCTGGCCCTCAGCCAACGCCTGCTCGACCTGACCACCCGCGAGCGCCCGCTGCGCGCCCGCCGCATCCTGGAGGACCTCCTCGCCGAGCATCCCGGTGACACCATCGCCCTGGATAACATCGAACTGCTCTTCGACCCGGCCCTCCAACTCAACCCGCTGGCCCTGCTCCAGCAACTCAGCCGCCAGCGGACGCTCGTCGTCGCCTGGGGCGGCACGTACGACGCCGACCATGCCGTCCTGACCTACGCCGAGCCGGGCCATCCCGAATACAGACGCTACGAGCACCCCGAAGGGATGCTCATCACCCTGTTGTGAAAGGAGCCGTCATGAAGTATAGAGACCTCGTCCAGTTCGAGCCGATCGAGTCCGTCGTCCAGTTGCGCGAGGCCGACGATAAACAAGCGGCCGAGGCGCTGGTCAAAACCTACGTCATTTCGGAGCGCATGGCAGACGTACTGACGCGCCTGGTCATCCCCCAAGTCCAGTTCGATGCTCCCAGGGACAACAAGGGGCTGATGGTCGTCGGCAACTATGGCACCGGCAAGTCGCACTTGATGTCGGTCCTCTCGGCCGTGGCCGAGCACGCCGACCTGGTGCCGCTATTGACCAACGACCACGTCGCCGAGGCCGCCGCAGCCATCGCCGGGAAGTTCCGCGTCGTGCGCACCGAGATCGGCGCGACGGTGATGCCCCTGCGTGACATCCTCTTCGGGGAGTTGGCGTTGGCGCTGGACGAGATGGGTGTCTCCTACTCCTTCCCACCGATGGACGAGGTGCCCAACAGCAAGGACCTCTTGGTGGCAATGATGGGCGCTTTCCAAGAGCAGTACCCCGACCATGGCCTGCTGCTGATCGTAGACGAATTGCTCGACTACCTCCGCTCGCGGCGCGACCAGCAGTTGGTCTTGGACCTGACCTTCCTGCGCGAGCTGGGCGAGGCCTGCCGCTTCTCGCGCTTCCGCTTCGTGGCCGGGATCCAGGAATCGCTCTTCGACAGCCCGCGCTTCCAGTTCGTGGCCGACTCGGTGCGACGGGTGAAAGACCGCTTCGAACAGGTGCGCATCGCCCGCGAGGACGTGGCCTACGTGGTGGCCGAGCGGCTGCTGCACAAGACGCCCGAGCAGCGCGGCCGCATCCGCGCCCACCTGAGCCAGTTCACGCCCCTCTACGGCACGATGGCCGAGCGGATGGACGACTTCGTGCGCCTCTTCCCGGTCCACCCGGCCTACCTGGAGGTCTTCGAACGGGTCTACGTGGCCGAGAAGCGGGAGGTGCTCAAGTCGCTCAGCGCCGAGATGCAGGCGCGCCTGGACGAGACGGTGCCCAAGGACCGGCCGGGCCTGATCGCCTACGACGCCTACTGGACCCGTCTGCGCGATAACGCCTCATTCCGCAGCATCCCCGAGGTCAAGGAGGTGATCGACAAGAGCCAGGTGCTGGAGGACCGCGTGCGCAACGCCTTCACCCGGCCCCAGTACCGCCCGGCAGCCCTGCGCATCATCCACGCCCTCAGCGTCCACCGGCTGACCACCGGCGACATCTATGCCCCCCTCGGCGCGACCGCCGACGAGCTGCGCGACAGCCTCTGCCTCTACCTGGAGGTGCCGGAGCGGGAGGCCGACTTCCTCAAGACGTCGGTCGAGTCCACGTTACGGGAGATCATGCGCACCGTCAGCGGGCAGTTCCTCTCCTTCAACCCCGAGAACGGCCAGTACTACCTCGACCTGAAGAAGGACATCGATTTCGACGCCCTGATCGAGCAGCGTGCCGAGTCGTTGGGGGCCAGTCACTTCGACCGGTACTACTTCGAGGTGCTCAAGCAGGTGATGGAATGTACCGACGCGACCTACGTCCCCGGCTACAGCATCTGGGAGCACGAGGTCGAGTGGCGGGAGCGACGCGTGACGCGCCCCGGCTATCTCTTCTTCGGCGCGCCGAACGAGCGCTCGACGGCCCAGCCGCCGCGTGACTTCTACCTCTACATGCTCCAGCCCTACGAGCCACCGGCCTTCACCGACCAGCAGCAAGAGGACGAGGTCTTCTTCCGCCTGGCCCGGCCCGACGAGGCCTTCGAGGCCGCGCTGCGCCACTACAGCGGCGCGCGGGAGATGGCGACGTCCGCCTCGGGCGAGAACCGGCTCCAGTACGAGAAGAAAGCGACTGCCGACCTGCGGGAGTTGCAGAAGTGGCTGCGGGAGAACGCGCCCCAGGCGATGGACGTGACCTATCACGGCGTCACCCGGCCGCTGGTGGAGTGGATCAAGGAGGGCGCTGCGCCCCGTGCCACGTCGTCGGTGCGGGACCTGATCAACGCGGTCGCCTCGGCCTGCCTGACGCCCTACTTCGCCGAGGCCTTCCCCGGCTACCCCGCCTTCTCCATCCTGGTCACCCAGGCCAGCCGGGAACAGGCGGCCAACGAGGCCGTACGCTGGCTCTCCGGCGGGCTGAAGACGCGCCAGGGCACCGCCGTGCTCGACGCGCTCGACCTGCTCGACGGCGAGCGGGTCAAGGGGCGGGATTCGCACTACGGCGGCTATTTCCTCGACCGGCTTCACCAGAAGGGCGAGGGGCAGGTGCTCAACCGCTCCGAGGTGATTGCCGGGCCGATGAACGCCGAGGTCGACCCGCATTTCAAGCTGGAACCGGAGTGGGTCGCGGTGGTGCTCCTGGCGTTGGTCTACACCGGCGAGATCACCCTGGCCGTCCCCGGTCGCAAGATCGACGCCGGCACCCTGGAGGAAGCGTCCAAGATCGGCGTCGACGTCCTGGCGAACTGGAAGTTCATCGAACGGCCCAAGGGCCTGCCGCTGGCAGCGCTGACGGAACTGTTCCAGTTGCTTGGCGTACCCAGCGGCTTGATCAAGGACGCCAACCAACACGGGTCCGCCGTCCAACAGTTGCAGAAACAGGTGGCCGAAGACCTGGACCGGCTGGTGCTGATCCGGCAGAAGGCTCAGGGTGGGATGCCGCTGTGGGAGGATCATCTGCTGGTAGGCGCGGCGAAGGCCAGCCTGGTCGGCCAGTTGGACGCGCACAAGGCCTTCCTGGAGTCGCTCCAGACGTACAACACGCCGGGCAAGCTGCGCAACTTCCGCTACAGCGCCGGTGAGGTGGAGGCGCAGGCCACCGGGCGGGCCCTGGTGGGCGACCTGGAGGCATTGGCCGACGTCGTCGCCGCGATCCAGCCGCTGACGAGCTACCTGGGCGTGGCCCGGGCGGTGCTCCCGGCCGAGCACGCCTGGTCGCAGAAGGTGGCAGGGATTCGGGCCGAACAACTGGCCCAGCTCCGCGATCCCCAGAACTGGCGGCGGCACACGCTGCGCAGCGCGCTGGCCGGGGCGCTGGAGAATCTCAAGGCCGAGTACGTGGAGATCTACCTGGGCTTGCACCGGCAGGCGCGGCTGAACGCCGCCGAGGACGACCGGAAGAAGCAGCTCATGGCCGACCCACGCCACGGGCGGTTGACGGCGCTGGCGGGCATCGAGTTTCTGCTGGTCGCCAAGCTGAGGAGGTGGGAGCAAGAGGTGGCCGCGCTCCAGCCTTGCTATGCTGTGGGGGCGTCGGAGATGCAGGATCACGCGACCTGCCCGCGCTGTGGTTACCGCCCGGTGGAGAAGACGCGGGATCGCGCCATTGCCGCCGAGATGGATGAATTGGAGACCCGGCTGGCGGAGCTCCACGCCAATTGGACCGGCGCGCTGCTGGCGAACCTGCGCCAGGAGGCGACCCAGGCGAACGTCGCATTGATGACGCCGGGTCAGCAGAAGCTGGTCAAGGAGTTCTTGGAAACGGAGACGCTGCCCAAGAAGGTGAGCTACGAGTTTGTCGATACGGTGAAGGAGGCGTTGAGCGGATTGGAGCGCGTGGCTGTGCCGCCGGAGGACATCCTGCTGGCGCTGACCCAGGGCGGGATGCCATGCACGGTGCAGGAGTTGATGGGGCGTTTCCGGGCCTTCGTCGAGGAGAAGACCGAGGGAAAGGACGCGAACAAGGTCCGCATTGTGGTGGAGTGGTAGGGCGGCTTTCTAGCGACTACCTTCCCGAAAGCTGGCAGCTTTCGGGAAGGTAGGGCAGCTTTCTATGGCCACCACCGTCGGCAGGTTTGGAAACCTGCCCTACAGAGGTGCTATGACAAAACGACGCAAAAAGAAACCCGCCCACCGCTCCGACTTCGCCACCGCCCAGCAGGTCGCTGAGCGGATGATGTCCGAGGGACCGGACTATCTGGACAAGAACCTGGTCCGGATGATGATGGGCAGCGC
>JAFGST010000073.1 GCA_016934475.1 Candidatus Aminicenantota bacterium
CTCTCGACCAGGTTTTCCGGCAGGGAGGAGCAGTTGATGGCCAAGAAGGGCCCCCTTCTCCGGCTGGCGCGGTGGATGCGCCGGGCCACGATGCTTTTCCCGCTGCCCGTCTCGCCGGTGATCAGCACCGGCGAGACGGTGCGGGCGGCGGTGGCGACCAGGCGGGAGATGGATGCCAGGCTGCCGTCCTCACCGACCAGGGTCCCCACCACGCTTTCCCTGTCGCGCTGGTAATGCAGGCTCTCCTCGACCCTTTCCAGCTCGTTCATCCGCAGGCACTTGTCGATGGCGATCTTCAATTCCTTCAGATCGAACGGCTTGGTCAGGTAGGAAAAGGCCCCGCTCTCGATGGCCATCAGGGCGTTCTTGAAACTCGGATAGGCGGTGACGAATATGATCTTGACGTTTTCCACGAAGCCGATGATCTGCGGGCACAAGGCGTATCCTTCAGCGTCGGGCAGCTTTTGATCGAGCAGGACGATGTCGAAGTACTGCTGGGAGCAGAGGGCCAGCCCCTCGGCTCCGCTGTGGGAGACCTTGACCTCGAGATCGCTGCCTGCAAGGTAATCCCTGGCCATCTCGCAGAACAAGCGGTCGTCGTCGATGATCAGGATCGAATGCTTGCGCGAATCAGCCGGCATGGGGATCCGCGGCAGGCAGGGTGACGAGGACCTCGGTCCCCCGGCCCGGCTGGGAGTCGATGGCGATGGAACCATCCATCCGCGTCAGCAGCTTTTTTGCCATGGTCAGGCCGAGGCCCGCGGCGTGGGGCTTCCCGGAGGCGAAGGGCAGGAAGACCTGATCTTTCTTTTCCTCGGGGATGCCCCCGCCGTTGTCGCTGATGCGGATCAGGCAGGAGTCTCCCTGGCGGTCGACCGCGATTCCCAGGCGCGGATCGAGGCGGTTGGCGAGGGCGTCCACGGCATTGCTGATCACGTTGAGCAGGGCCTGCTGCAGGGCGCGGGAATCGCCGGAGATCCAGAGCGGTTCCTGCGGAAAGGAAAAGCTCAGGGTGATCCTCTTCTCGTTCAGCTCGTTGCCCATCATCTGCAGCAGATTCTGCAGCAGGGAGCGCAGATCGAGGGCGCGGATGGACAGCTGCTCGAAGGTGTTGAATGAGCGGATGGCCTTCAGCAGGCTTTCCAGCCGGTTGAATTCCACGTGCAGACTTCTCAGGTATTCCATCTGCCTTTCCCTGGGATAGTCGTCGAAGTTGTTGATCAGGACCTCCAGGGTCATCTTGATGGAGTTGATCGGATTCCCCAGCTCGTGGGCCAGGTTGAAGAACGCGAAGTCAAGGACCTCCATCAGCTTGATGTTTTCGGCGTTCGTTTCGTTCTGCGCCACGTCCGCTCCTTGCACGCTTCGTCCGTGCTGTGTCCCCGTGGATTCCAAGCCATCCAGGGCTCGGGCGCCGTTCTCGATTCTCCAGCGTCCGTTGATAATTATATGTAAATTCGATCCTTTTTCAATAAAAAACCTCTTCCTGGATTTGCATTTTCCTTCACGCTTCCCTATAATTGAAAAAATGATCCTGTTGGTTTTTAACAAATTGAAGTCCTTGTTCAAGGCGCCGATCTTCTCCGATGCCGACAAGAACCTGGCCGCGCGCCAGGTCTTCACGATCGTGCGCGCCTTCATCTTCGCCTCGCTTTTCCTGCAGGGGGTGCAGATCGCCATCGCCCCGCGCATCACCGGGCGCTGGCTGGCGATGCTGCTGGTCACCGTGGCGGTCGCCCTGGCGCTGCTGGAAATGAACCGGCGCGGGCGCGTCCGCGCCGCCTCCTACCTTCTGGTGCTGAGCCTATGGCTGTTGATCGGCGTGTTTGCCTGGACAAGGGCCGGCCTGGGCACGCGGGCGGCGTGGGGCTACTTCGTGGTCGTATTCATTGCCGGCATGGTGCTGGGGCGCTGGCAGGGGATCTTCACCGCGGCGCTCTGCAGCGCCGCGACCCTGTTCATCGCCCTGGCGGCGCCGGTCCGCTCCTCCGATCCCTTCCGCTTCTGGCTGATCAACAGCCTATACCTGGGGATCGTCCTGCTGCTGCAGGACCTGGCTGGCCGCTCCATCCGCGAGTCCCTGGCCCGGGCGCACGATGAGCTGCGCGAGCGACAGAAGTCCGAGGAAGCGTTGCGGGTCGGGAATCAGTTCATCTCGTCGCTGCTGCGCGCCCTTCCCGTGGCGGTCTTCTTCAAGGACAAAGAGGGCCGCTACACCGGCTGCAACGACGAATTCACCGAGATCATGGGCGCGACCACGGAACAGATCATGGGGAAAACCGTGCATGAGTTGTGGCCCAGCGAACTCGCGGATACCTATCACCGCAAGGACCTGGAATTGATGCGCAGCAGGGAGCATCAGGTGTACGAGTATCACGTGCTCGACAAGAGCGGGACGCTGCGCCCCGTGATCTACGCCAAGGACGTGATCCTGGACGCCAACGGCGAGGTGAGCGGGCTGGTCGGCGCCTTCCTGGACATCTCGGACCGCAAGCGGGCCGAGATGGCCGTCCAGGAGAGCGAACGCCGCTACCGCGCGGTATTCGAATCGGCCGGCGACGCCATCCTGCTCACGCGCGGAAGGAAGTTCGTCGACTGCAACGAGAAGACGCTGGAGCTGTTCTCCTGCACGCGCGAGGACCTGGATTCCCTCTCGCCTGGCTTTTTCTCGCCCGAGAGACAGCCCGACGGCGGAAACTCGCCGGAAAAGGCGATGGAGAATGTGAGGATCGCCATGGGAGGCCAGCAGGTGAGGTTCGAATGGGTCCACATGCGAGCCGACGGCACCCTCTTTCCCGCCGAAGTCACCCTGAACCGCGTGGAGCTGACAACCGGCACCCACCTGCTCGCCGTTATCCGCGACGTCTCCGAGCGCAAGAAGCTGGAGGGGCAGCTGCTCCAGGCGCAGAAGATGGAGGCCATGGGCATCCTGGCCGGGGGCCTGGCCCACGATTTCAACAACATCCTGTCGACCATCGTCGGCTACGGATCGCTGCTGAAGATGAAGTGTCCCGAGGGTGGTCCGGCGGCCGAGTACGCCGAGCGCATCCTGATGGCCAGCGAGCGGGCGGCGAATTTGACCACCAGCCTCCTGGCCTTCAGTCGCAAGCAGGAGGTGGTGCTGCAGCCGCTCGATCTCAACGGCGTCATCCGCGGCTTCCACAAGATCCTGGAGCGGTTGATCGGCGAGGACATCGAGTTCTCGCTCGACCTCTGCGAGCCCGGGCCGGTGGTGGACGCCGACGCCCGCCAGGTCGAGCAGGTGCTGATGAACCTGGCCAACAACAGCCGCGAGGCCATGCCCCGCGGCGGCCGCTTGGCGATCGCCACCGCCGTAGTGAGCGGGGACTCGCTGCCCCGCGATCTTCCCCCCGGGGAGTATGCCGCCATCCACGTGGCCGACAACGGAGCGGGAATGCCCGACGCGGTCCAGGCCCGCGTCTTCGAGCCGTTCTTTACCACCAAGGAGGTGGGCAAAGGCACCGGCCTTGGGCTGGCGATCGTCTACGGCATCGTCCAGAGCCACGGCGGCCACGTCAGCGTGACCAGCGCCCCGGGCCAGGGGAGCACCTTCACCATCCACCTGCCCCTGAGATCTCAGGCGCGAGAAAGCATCGGGACCTCCGAAGCCGCGGGCATCCCCTCGGGAAGCGAGACCATCCTCCTGGTCGAGGACGACCCGGCGGTGCGCCAGGTGACGAGCGCGGTGCTGGAGGAGTTCGGCTACAGCGTGCTGACGGCGGCCGACGGGGGCGAGGCCCAAAGCATCTTCCGGCGCCAGGGCGGGCGCATCGACTTGGTGATCTGCGATCTGGTCATGCCCGGGCTGAACGGCCGCGAGACGCTTGCCGGGATCCGCGAGGCGAGAAGCGACGTCAAGGCGCTGTTTATCAGCGGCTACACCGCCGACATCATCGCCGGCAAAGGGATCGCCGATCCGGACATCCAGCTTCTGTGGAAGCCGCTGAGCCCGGCGGTGCTGCTCCGCAAGGTCCGCGCCATCCTGGACGGCCGCGGGGGTTAGGAACCGCTCGCCGGCTCATCGGCCTCCAGCCGGGCCGTGCTCTCGTTCTCCTTGGTGGCGATGTTCAGGCGCATTGTCTTGTGGATCATGTCGATGTTGACGACGGTGATCTCGACGTTCTCGTTCTTTTCCAAGGATTTGAGCTTGGTGGTGATCTCCAGCAGGTGGTCGACCGAGAGCCGCTCGTATTTCAGCTCCGTGCGGATCTTGGCGTAGTTGCCGCGGTCGAACTGGTCGATGCGCAGGACGGCGAAGCCATAGCGGTCGAACACGTCGTAAATCTGCTGCGGGTCATACGTGCTTTGCATGCTCGCCTCCCTGGGACGACCGGGCCCGTCCCTGGCCTGAGTTGTTTCGCCTGCCCCAGTTATAGAATGGCCGCGGAAAAAAATCAACGGCAGGAGCGGGATGCGCGCCGGGATCGATTCCGCGGGCTTGCAATCGCTCCGTCCTTGCTATAGAATTCGCTGGGACGCAAACTTCATGGAAAAGATCGGCAAGTACACCATCAGCGGCGAGATCGGCCGGGGAGGCATGGGGGTCGTCTACCGCGGCCTCGATCCCTACATCGGGCGGACGTTGGCCATCAAGACCGTCCGCCTCGACGTGCAGCGCCAGGACGGCGGCCGGGAAGAGACGCTCAAGCGCTTCCTGCGCGAGGCCCAGGCCGCCGGCAACCTGTCGCATCCCAACATCGTCACCATCTACGACGTGGGCGAGCACCAGGGCCTGATCTACATCGCCATGGAGCACGTCGAGGGGAGCAGCCTGGAAAGCCTGCAGCAGGCCGGCCGCGCCTTCTCCCTGGAGGAGATCGAGCGCCTGATGGAGCAGATCGCTTCCGCCCTGGACTACGCCCACGTCCAGGGGATCGTCCACCGCGACGTCAAGCCGGCCAATATCCTGATCGGCCGCGACCTCAAGGTCTCCATCGTCGACTTCGGCATCGCCCGCACCGTTGCCTCGACCATGACCCAGACCGGCATGCTCATGGGCACTCCGCGCTACATGTCACCCGAGCAGGTGGCCGGGAAAAAGGTGGATGGGCGCTCCGACATTTTCTCCCTGGGGGCGATCCTGTACGAGCTTCTCACCCGGCGCAATCCCTTCGAGGGCGAGAGCATCACCACCGTCATCTACAAGATCATGCATGCCGAGCTGCCGCC
>JAFGST010000074.1 GCA_016934475.1 Candidatus Aminicenantota bacterium
AATCGCTCCAACCTCATCATTCCCGTAGGCCACTTGCCAGAAGTTGTAAGAGAAATTCGACAGCAACTGTCACCAGTTCTTTCTCGCTTTGGCATCAAACAATAATTATCGGGTACTCTGCCGTTATGTTCGAGGACGGGTCTATGGAAATGTTGTAACATCTTTCAATCCTTGACAGGGAACGGTTGAAAAATTATTATGGCGGCCATGAAGATCGAACCCTTCGCCCTGGAGCGCTTTTTCGCCGAGCATGAATTCGGCGCCCGGCACCTGCTGTGCGCCTCCGACTGCGAGACCTTCGCCGTCAAGGAATTGCTGGCCCTAGAGCCGGGGGCGGAGAAGGCCTTCGCGGCGCTGCGCTTGGGCTACACCGAGACCGCCGGCCACCCGGACCTGCGCGCCGGGATTGCCGCCTTGTATTCAGGAATCGCGGCCGACGATGTCCTGGTTTTTTCCGGGGCCGAGGAGGCCATTTTTCTTTTCATGCACGCCGTGCTGCGGGCCGGCGACCATGTGATCGTCCCCTCCCCCTGCTACCAGTCGCTGGAGGCGGTCGCCGTCGCCGCCGGTTGCCGCGTAAGCCGCTGGGAAACGTCCGCCGCCTCGGGATGGCAACCGGACATCGAGCATCTGCGCCGGGATATCGTGCCCGCCACCAGGGCCGTGGTCGTCAATTTCCCGCACAATCCCAGCGGCCACCTGCCGTCCGCGGAGCGATTCGCCCAGGTCGTGGATGTTGCCCGGGACAAGAGACTGCTGTTGTTTTCCGACGAGGTCTACCGCTTCCTGGAGTACGATGCCGGCGCCCGGCTGCCGGCCGCCTGCGAGGTCTACGAGAACGGCGTCTCGCTGGGGGTGATGTCCAAGGCCTTCGGCCTGGCCGGATTGCGTTTGGGCTGGGTGGCATGCCGCAACCGGTCGGTCCTGAGGGCCATGGCGGAGCTGAAGGACTACACCACCATCTGCGCCGCCGCTCCCAGCGAGTTCCTGGCCCGGCTGGCCCTGCGCCACCGCGATCGCATCCTGGCGCGCAACCTGGATATCATCCGCCGCAACCTGCAATGCCTGGATGATTTCTTTTCCCGGCACGGGCGTCTTTTTTCCTGGCACCGCCCCCAGGCCGGCCCGATCGCCTTTCCCGCGGTACGCTTCGCCGAGTCCAGCGATGGATTTTGCGCGAACCTGCTCCAGGAGCACGGAGTCCTGCTGGCGCCCGGCCGCCTGTTCGGGGCCGCGCCGGAGCATTTCCGTCTCGGCTTCGGCCGGGTCGACTTCGGCCGGGGGCTGGAGGTCGTTTCCGAGCATGTGGCGAGGAAATTCGACTGAGGGCCGGCGGCGGCGCTAACTGCCCGCCGGATGGTAGTGAACGTAGACCCGGCGCACCATCTCGATGCGCTCGGCGAGCAGGCACTCCACCCGGTCGGCGATGGCGTCGCCGCTGAAGACGTCCATGGCGCCGTCGATGCCGATGGTCAGGTTGATCACGAAATAGGGGCCGAAGCGGTGGGTGTGAATTTCCTCGATGGTGCGGATCTCCGGGATCTCCCCCAGCAGGGAGCGGATGCGGCGATCCAGCAGGTGGCTGGGCAGCGAGTCCATCAGGTCAGCGCTGGACTGGCGCAGGATGCCGAACCCGGTGCGCAGGATCAGCAAGGCCACCAGGGAGCCGGCCAGGGGATCGACCCAGGGGTGACCCTGCCGGGCCAGGAAGATGCCCAGGCTGGCGGCCGTGGCCGACAGCACGTCGTTGCGATGGTCGCAGGCCAGGGCCTTGATGGCCAGGCTGCTCGTTTTTTCCCCGACCGAGCGGGTGTACGCGGTCAGGACGATTTTCACGGCCACCGTGGACAGGGCCATCGCCAGGGCACCGGCGCTGGCGCTGTAGGCGTCGGCGCTTCCCTGCCATTGGGCGATCACCTTGTTGACGGCGGTCCAGAAAATGGCGATGGCCGTGGTGATGACGAAGGAGCCGACGACCAGCGCGGCGATGCTTTCCATCTGCCGGTGTCCGTAGGGGTGCTCGCGGTCGGGCGGGCGCCCGGCCAGCTTCATGAACACCTTGACGATGATGTAGTAGGCGACATCGGAGGTGGAGTTGATGCCGTCGGAGAGCAGGGCGGTGCTGTGTCCGGCGATGCCCATGGTCGTCTTGCCGGCGGCCAGCAGGATGTTCCATGCCAGGCCCAGGTTGACGACCCTCTGCCCTCGGCGCTCGCGCTGCTCGGAATCGGGGGCGGGCGCGGGAAGGAAATCCTCGACGATCCGCTCCGGGGGCATGGCGCCGGGTGGGCTCACTCGCCGCCGCGCAGGATGCGGTAGTGCCTCATGTTCCAGGCCACTTCCTGGATGATCACCTTGAGGATGCCGGTGACCGGGATGCAGAGCAGAAGCCCCATGATGCCGAACATCTCCCCGCCGATGAAGATGACGATGATGACCAGCAGGGGATGGAGCTTCATGCTGTGCCCCAGGATGTTGGGCGATACCAGCGTGTCGTCGATGAGGCGGATGAGCAGAAAGGCCGCGACGACGGGAAGGGCGGCCTTCAGTGAGCCGCGGGCGATGACATTGAGGATGATGGCCGGAACGGCGCCGACGATCGGCCCGAAATAGGGGATCATGTTGGCCAGCCCGGCAATGGCGCCGATCAGCAGGAAGTAGGGCACCCGCAGGATGGCCAGGGCGGTGATGGCCAAAGCGCCGATGCACAGGGAGACCAGGATCTGGCCGCGGATGAAGCTGCCCAGCTGGTGGTCGATCTTGTCCAGCAGGCTGACGGCCATCTCGAAGTAGCGGTTGGGCAGGGCGCGGATGAAGGATTTCTTGAGCCGGCGGCCGTCCTTGAGCAGGAAAAAGGTCATGAAGGGAATCAGCACGACGGCGATGACCACCGGGATGACGCTGGGCAGGAGCTGGATGCTGCGGCCGAGCAGGGAATGGAGGAATCCCTCGGCCCAGGTGACGATCTTGGCGGTGTACCCCGAGCTGCCGAGCCAGGGAATGTGGCGCTCCAGGAGGTTCCGGAGCTTGTCCATGAGCGAGGCCGGGGTTTCCTCCTTGATGAAGCTGCCGATGGTCTTGAACTCGTGGGAGATGACCGGGGCCAGGAAGGCCAGGGCCGCGGCCAGCAACACCAGCATGGCGACCAGCACCAGGATGACCCCCAGCGTGCGCCGGAGTCCGCGCCGCTCCAGCGCGACCACCAGCGGATTCAGCAGGATCGACAACAGGACGGCGAGGATGAGCGGGGTCAGGACCATGCGGCTGTAGGAAAGGACCCAGAGAAAGCCCAGCAGGAGCAGGAGGAGCAAGCCGGCCTTGAACAGGAAAAGCAGGAAGCGGCGGTCGAAATGGATGACCGTGCTCCTGGGCGAAGGGCTCGGGCTCATGGGGCGGAGGCGGGTGCGCCCGACCCCGCCGGCAGGCCGAGCATCTGCTGCAGGTCCTGGTTGGTCCGGCGCAGGCGCTGGGCCAGCATGCCGGCCAGGGCGGTCAGGATCGTGACTCCCAGGTGGGGTTTGCGGTTGAACAGGTCGAAGAGGTCCGGGTGGATCAGCCCGAAGAGGTCCGTCTCGGCCAGGGCCACGGCCGTGGCCGAACGGAAGTCGTTTTCCAGCAGGGCCATCTCACCGAAGAAATCCCCCGGCCCGAGGCGGGCCAGCTCCCGCTGCCTGCCCTTGCCGTAATCCTGGAATACCCCCACCTCACCCCTCTGCAGTACGTACATGCCGACCCCCGGCTCGCCTTCCCAGAAGACGACCTCGTCGGTCCGGTAGTGACGGCAGTGGGCCAGGTTCTGTATTTCCCGGAGATCGCCCCGGCCCAGCCCGGCGAAAAGGGGAATCTTCTTCAGCAGCTGCTCGGTGTTCCGCGCGTCATTGCAGCTGCTCTTGAAGATATTGCCCCAAAAAGCGTTCATGCCTTTCATGCTGCTCCTCTTTCTTCGCCCCTGGCGGCGCCGGCCGCGGCAGCGAAACTATAGTATAAAAATGCCTTCATGGCAACACCGCGAGCTCGCCGGCCAGCGATTCCTGAAAACGGCTGCGGATCGGCTCCGGCCGCTCGGGGGTAACCCGGAGCAGGCTGGCGGAAACGGATCGGGGCGCAGCACGCCGCTGCGGCCATCGCAGCTCATACCGCTGGTGCCGCCCCCGTGGATCAGAAGGATTTTCTTCTTCATGTCATCCCATTATATATCCGTTTATAATCACGAGAATCGGCGAAGTCAATAGGGAAAAAGAGCGCCCGCGCCAGGCGCGGGCGCAGGGCAAAAGGCAAAAGGTAAAAGGGAAAAGTAAGAAAAAACCGAAGCCAAACTCCAGATCGGGAAATTCTAAAAGAAACAGGGAAAGGTGATAAAAAATACGCGCTTACCGGCGTCTCGGGTGTCTTGGCTTGGTTTATACTTTTTCCTTTTTCCCTTATACTTTCTTTCCGATGATCAAGGAAGAGACGATCAATGCCCTCACCCACGGCCTGGGCGCCGTGCTGGGCGCGGTCGGCCTGGCGGTGCTGGTGGTCCTGGCGGCGTTGCGCGGCGACGCCTGGCACGTCGCCAGCTGCGCCATCTACGGCGCCACCCTGGTGCTGCTCTTCACGAGCTCCACGCTGTACCACAGCTTCCACGGCCCGCGCCTCAAGCACGTCTTCCGCGTCATCGATCACTCCTCCATCTACCTGCTCATCGCCGGCACCTACACGCCGTTCCTGCTGGTGAGC
>JAFGST010000006.1 GCA_016934475.1 Candidatus Aminicenantota bacterium
CGAGCGCAAGACGGTCGAAGGCTACCTGGCCGTCCTCCAGGACCTGCTGCTGGCCTTCCAGTTGCCGGTGTTCACGCGCAAGGCGAAGCGGCAGCTGAGTGGGCATCCCAAGCTCTACCTGTTCGATGCCGGGGTGTTCCAGTCCCTGCGGCCGCGGGGCCCGCTGGACCGGGCCCAAGAGATCGCCGGCGCCGCCCTGGAGGGGCTCGTCGCCCAGCACCTGCGCGCCTGGATTGCTTATTCCGCCGGCAGGAACGATCTCTATTTCTGGAGGACACGATCCGGCGTGGAGGTCGACTTCGTCGTGTACGGCGATGCCGGCTTCTGGGCGATCGAAGTGAAAAACTCGGCCAGGATCAGCGACAACGACCTCCGGCCGCTGCGGTTCTTCATGGAGGACTTTCCCGATTGCAGGCCCATTTTCCTCTATCGCGGGCAGGAGCGGCAAAAGCGGCACGGAGTGCTCTGCCTTCCCTGTGATGATTTCCTCCGCCGGCTCCAGCCCGACATGCCCTTGTGGTCCGATTCCCAATAATCGAACTCAAGATGCACTCGGCGCAAGGCATAGGGCGCAGGGCGTGGGGGAAGAAAAATGCCCGTTTTCTTCACTTTTGCCTTTTTACTTTTGCCTTTTGCCTTGGCTGCGGGAACCGTGCCTCCCGATCCTCCTCAGCTCCACTTGTTTTCCCATCTTTGCTGAATCTTTCTTGCTTTGCTCTTCCAGATTCGGTCTGCTACTGGGGACGGACCTTGTCATTTTGACAATTGTGCTGCATAGCGCCCTTTCCGGCATGCAATCTCCTTTTGCTTCTTCGATAAAGAGTTCCCAGGCTGGACATGCCAATATCGGCGAACAGATCCATCTTGACGATCTCGCGATAACTCATCCCTCCCCTCGCCCTGAGGCCCACGAGCAGTTCCGCCCGCAGGCGCTTGCCGGCATGGGTGCTCATATCCAGCTTGTCCATATCCACGCCATGCATCCTTTCGAACTCGCCGACGACCTTCTCCACGGGCTCAAAATACTTGCCCCGCGAACGCCGCCTCTCTATGCTCTCTCTCCCCGATCTCCGTTCCGTCAGGCGCTGGGCGCGATCGATGGACTCCTCCCCGCCGATGATGGCGCCCACCTTGGAGCGAATCACCGGAAGCTCCTCGGTCTTTTTCACGAGGCGATTTAACTCCGCCTTCGACCCGAACAGTTCTTCCACGAATGACGAATCAAGGCAGCCACCGGCGTCATCCCTGCCGAAGTACAGCCGGCCGCTGGAGCCGGGATACTGATCATAGGCATCCGCCCGGTCGTGTTCTGAAGCACGATGTGGTAATGGTTGCCCATGACGCAGTAGGCCAGGAGGCGGACCTGGATCAGCCGTTGTGCTTTCTCTAGTATCTCCAGAAAAGCCCGCCGGTCCCTTTCATCCCTGAATATGGTCCGCCGTTCGTATCCCCGATTCATTCCATGATGGAATGCCCCGTTGAACGTCCTCCTCGCCAATCGCATGCGGAGATTGTATGAGATAATGTCAATTTGTCAAGTTCCGTCCCTAATCTTAATTCTTGCAAATTGAAAGATTATGTTTTAATATACAAGCATGATAAAAAGAATGCTTGAAGCCAGGATCGCGGATTCATTAACGCAATTCCCCGTCGTGGGCATCATCGGCTCCCGCCAGACCGGGAAGACGACGCTCGCCAAGCTGATCCAGGAACGGAATAGGAATTCCGTCTACCTCGATCTTGAGCTGCCATCCGACCTGAACCGGCTCCGCGAACCGGAACTCTACCTGAACCAGCACGGAGAATCCCTGGTCATCCTCGATGAGGTCCAGAGAATGCCCGGTCTGTTCCCCGTCGTCCGCGCCCTTGTCGACCGCAAGCGCGTCCCGGGGCGGTTCCTGATCCTGGGTTCCGCGTCTCCCGAAATGATCAGGGAATCATCGGAAAGCCTGGCCGGCCGCGTCATGTACCACGAACTCTCCCCCTTCTCCCTGGAGGAAGTCGGCCACGGCAAGGGACGGGAAACCGGGCTCTGGCTGCGCGGGGGATATCCAGACAGTTTCCTCGCCCGTGACCCGGAATCCAGCCTGGAATGGCGCGAGGCCTTCATCCGCACCTACTTGGAGCGGGACATCCCGCAGCTGGGCATCCGCGTGCCGGCCGGCCAGCTGCGCCATTTCTGGATCATGATCGCCCACTATCACGGCCAGTTATGGAACGCCAGCCAGATCGCCGGCAGCCTCGGGGTCTCGGCGCCGACGGTGCGCCATTACCTCTCCATCTTGGAGGACACGTTCCTCGTGCGCCAGCTGCAGCCCTATCACGCCAACCTGAAGAAGCGGCTGGTCAAGTCGCCCAAGGTCTACATTCGCGACTCGGGACTGCTGCACGCGCTTTTGGGCATCGGGACGCTGGATGACCTCCAGGGGCGCCCGCTGGTAGGCCATTCCTGGGAGGGATTCGTCATCGAGCAGGTCGTGACCCAGTTGCCGCCGCGCTGGCAGCCTTACTTCTTCAGGACGGCCGCCGGAGCCGAGGTTGACCTGCTTCTCGTGCGCCCAGGGAAGAAACCCATTGCGGTGGAGGTGAAGTATTCAGCCGGGCCCGAATTGAGCAGGGGCTTGCGCAGTGCCTGCCTCGACCTGCACTGCCGCCACGCATACGTCATCTATCCGGGAAACGAACCCTACCCGCTGGCGGAGGATGCCACGGCCATGCCGCTGGAGCAGATCGGGAAGATTTTCCGCGAAGCTTCGCTCGAGAAATGATAATAATACCCAAGGAGCTCAATTGCGGACGCCCACGGCTTTCTAAACAAGCACCTCCCCTCAAGGTCATTGAATTTTTGATCCCACTGGGGTGTTAAACGCTGATGCGGTTCAAGAGCCGGAAGTGCAGGAGCACGGAAGAATTGCTGGACTGGGAGAGGGGGGAACTGGAGCTGCTGAAGAAAGCCAAACGAACGCGGACGGACACGGACGAGCACCGACAAGGGGAAACTCCTGCCTTCTCCGTGCCAGTCCGTGAAGGTCAGTGTTCGTCCGTGTCAGCGAAATCAAGAGCCCTCCTGCAAGCCAATGCCGTGCTCTCCTTGCTCAACCTCTGCTGCTGGCTGCTTGACCGACAGCTGGCCGCCCAGGCCGCGGTTTTCGAGAAAGAGGGCGGATTCACCGAACGGTTGTACCGGATCAGAAACGAGCGACGGAAAAAGTCCTAATCGGAGATTTCCCAAAAACCGTTCCGGCTTGTTTTCCGTGCCGACGGTCCAGGTGAAGCGCCAATCAGATCTTTCCTCGATTTTTTCCGGGGAACGCGGACTCCCCTTCCAGGCGGGAGATGATCACCGCCCCGCAGCTGTCGCCCAGCACGTTGACCGTGGTCCGGAACATGTCCAGGATCCGGTCGACCGCCAGGATGATCGCCACCCCCTCCAGCGGCAGCCCCACCGCCCGCAGGATGATCGACATCATCACCAGGCCGCTCATCGGCACGCTGGCCGCCCCGATCGACGCCAGCAACGCCGTGAAGACGATGACCAGCTGCGCCGTGAAGCTGAGAGGGATCCCGTACACCTGGGCGATGAATATCGTGGCCACGCACTCGTACAGCGCGGTGCCGTCCATGTTCACCGTGGCCCCGATCGGCAAAACGAAGTTCGCCACGCGCTGCGACGCTCCCGAATGCTCGGTGACCGCCTTCATGGTCAACGGCAGCGTCACGATCGTCGAGCAGGTGGAGAAGGCCGTGATGAACGCCGGCACCATGCCCCGGTAATGCCGGACCGGGCTCACGCCGCCTACATAGCGCAACAACAACGGCAGCGTGACAAACGCGTGCAGCGCCAATCCCATCAATACCACTAGGAAATAAAAACCCAGCGCATGAAAGGCCTCGAAGCCGGTGGTGGCGACGATGCGGGCGATGATCCCGAATACCCCCAGCGGCGCGCTCCAGACGACGAACCCCGTCATCTTCATCATGGCGTCGAAAGCGGCCTGGAAAAAACTCCCCATCCGCGCCTTGGGCTCCGGCTTCAGCCGCGTGATGAAGTAGCCGAAAAGCACGGAAAAGAATATCACCGGCAGGACGTCGCCCTTGGCCAGCGCCTGGAAGGGATTTTCGGGAATGATGCGCAGCAACAGGTCCCCGATGCCCTGAGCGGCCGCCGGCAC
>JAFGST010000007.1 GCA_016934475.1 Candidatus Aminicenantota bacterium
AAGGACTGCCAAGCGGGCATGAAGCCCGTTTTGCGGGAATAGAAGAGTACTTGATACGTCTGGCCGTCGCCCTTGGCCCGGAACAAGATCGCCTTCTTGGCTGAAAGATCGGCCGGGGCGAAGGGCTTGCCGGCGGGAAACCAGACAGCGCCGCTCCAGGCGATGGCGCCGCCGGCGGCCACTTCGCCCGAAAGGGAAAGGGAATGACGGCTGCCCTGGGCGCCTTCCGCCGCAATCTTCAGCTGCACGGTGGACTTGCCGCCCATGACCGAGTCAGTCGACTCCTGCCAGGGCATGCCCAGGCGGCAGGCGAAGCTCCCGTCTTCAAAGTCGCTGATCAGGCCGGAATCCAATCCCGGCGGCGGCGCCGGCGGCGGCTGGCTCGCCACCGCCGCCTTTTCCCTGGTAATCGCATCCCGCCACTCGGTACCATCCAGGAGCATGCCGTCCTTCCAGACGCCGACGATGCGCCGCGTATCCTTGATATCCGCCAGCGGATCGCCCTCGACCAGCAGCAGGTCGGCACGCAGGCCCTTGGCGATGCGGCCACGATCGACGAGGCCGAATATCTTGGCCGGCAGAGCGGTCGTTGCGCCCAGCGCCTCCGCCGGCGAGAAGCCGGCCTGGACGAGGAACTCCAGCTCCTGGTGCAGGCTAGCGCCGTAGGCGGTGCCGGGATTGGGGGCGTCGGTGCCGGCCAGGACCCGCAGGCCGTTCTTTTTAAATAATCGGGCGATCCTTTGCGCCCGTCGGAAATCCTCATCGCCTTTTTTCGAATCTGGAAACTCCCGCAGCAGCCCCGGACGGGCGACTTCGGGGATCAGCGGCTCGAGCCGCAAGTCGGCGATCAGCCCCGCACCCGGTTTCTGCCGGCAGATGCTGGCGATGACCGTCAGGGTGGGAATGAGCACCACGCGATGGCGGCGCGCCAGCCTGAAGAAAGTGGCATCGGGCTCCCGGTCCTCCCAGGTATGAGCCAGGATGTCGGCCCCGCTCTCGACAGTGTCGCGGGCATCCTGCAGACAATCAACGTGCACGGCGGCCAGCTTCCCGCGCTTGTGCGCCGCAGCAATCAGCGCGGCCAGGGTGGGCTTGTCCAGGCAGGGAAAATTCCAGCCACGGCCGTAGATGATCTTGATGAAGTCGGAGCCTTCCTCGACGCGGGCGTCGACGAAGGCCTGCGCCTCCGCGGGCGTGGAGAGGGTGGGAATGGCCAGGCCGTACTCGGTGCCGTGGCCGCCGGGCACCGTGGCCAAAGTGCCGCAGGAGAAGAGATCGGCGCGGCCGGGATTGGGGCCGGCCGCCTGCCGGCGATGGAATTCCTGCATCAGGGGGACCATGGTGAACATATCGACCTGGGTGGTGACGCCGAACTGCAGCGCCTGCTCCGGACCATTGCCAAACACATGGGTGTGGCTGTCGATCAGCCCGGGCAGGAGCGTTTTTCCGGCGCCCTCGATCACAATGGCGTCAGCCGGCACGCCGGTCCCTGGCCCCATCTCCTCGATTTTGCCCTCGCGCACCAGCAGGGTCGTTTTCTCGATCACGTCGCGCCCGTCAAACACCCGCACCCCGCGGATGGCATAGCAAGGCGGTTTTTCCTTGTCCTTCTGGGCCTCGGCCGAAAGCACGAGGCCGGCGCCTAAAACCAATCCGAATAGTACGCTGAGGCCCACCGCCAATCGCCGTATCTTGTTTCCATCTATTTTCAACCGCATTTTCCCTCCTCGCCCTTCAGGGCCTTCTTTCCGGTTCACAGTCAACCAATCAGTTTCATACGTATCATTCAGGCATTGATCATTTCTTGCCGGCGCCCTGCAGGATCGCTTTCAGGGCTTGAGTGTGGGCCTGGAATGCTTTGCGGCCGGCCGGGGTGGCGGCGACATAGGTGCATGGCTTGCGCCCGACGAACATTTTGTTCACGGCGATATAACCGGCCTCCTCCAGCTTGCGCAGGTGGGCGCCCAGGTTGCCGTCGGTGACCTCCAGCAGGTTGCGCAGGTAGGTGAAGTCGACCTCCTCGCCGCCTTTCAACGCCGTGAGCGCCGCCATGACGCGCAGGCGCACCGGCTGGTGGATAATCTCGTTCAGCTCGTTCATGCTAGTCGCCACTTGGAACGGATGTAGAGGCCGCTGCCGATCATCGTCCCGCCTCCCACCAGGGCCATGCACAGGTAGAAATAATCGGGCAGCAGGAAGTAACTGCCGAAGGCCACGGCAGTGACGAACAGCGCCAGCCAGACCGCGGAATAGGACATCAGGAAGCTCATGGCCAGCCAGCCGATCATGACAAAGATGATGATGAACATGGCGAGCTGCCTGCCATTCAGGGGCCAGGCAATCCAGACGGTCAGCAGGCAATAGGCGAACAGGGCCAGCCAGAACAGGCCGATGCGGCGCCCGGCGGCCGCATCGCCCGGAGCGCGCACGCGCTGACTCCGGAACCGACTGAACCACCACGAGCCGAAGGCACCCAGGATATCCAGCCCCAGCCAGACGATGCCGGCGGTCCTGTGGGGTAGGAACTGCGAACACAAAAAGCCAAGCAACCAGATGATCCCCCAGAGAATGAGGAAATAATGGGCGCCGTTGTCGGCCGCGGCGCGGCGCATCTTATACGCCATGGCCGTGATGGTGGCCAGGGCTTCTTCCGCTTCATTCGCATTGACGTTCATGGCATTCACTCCTTTGATGCGTTTTTCTTATTCAGAGAACTCTAATATGCAGAGAATTCTACCCCATATAATTTAAAAGTCAATAGATTTTCAAAAATAATTTATTTCGGGATTTCCCATATGACTCACGAGAAGACATCCGATCCCTCCTTTTTTGATTGCATTCTCCCAAATTGGATTGCGTTTTTAACGAACCCTGGTATCGAACCGATCTTTTGGGGCTCAACGAACTGCAGTTCCGGCATTTCCACTTCACACCCCATCATTTTCTCGACGTGAAGACAAGCCTCTCCCTGAGAAGCCGAGCGTCCATGTTTCTCACTCATCGTTCATATTAGCCGGTTTCAGGCGCCAGCCGGGGATATGAGAGGGCATCGGGGTCAGAGAGGGCATCGGGGTCAGGTCTCAAAAATGAAAGTTGACATTTCGAAGGGTCATAGATAGAATCCGCTCATGTCGCGGCCATTGCGGATTGAATATGATAACGCTTTTTATCATGTCATCGCTCGGGGCGAGCGCCGCGAAGCCATTTTTACCTGCCCGGCCGACAAG
>JAFGST010000075.1 GCA_016934475.1 Candidatus Aminicenantota bacterium
GACCTTGACCAGGGTGACGCTGTGGTTGAACTGGTCGGCCGGGATGCGGTCGATGCGCGAGCCGGCCATGGTCATGGCCGGGTAGGATTCGAAGCCGGCGGCGCGCAGCATGGTGACCAGCATGCCCGCCTTGTCCTTGCAGACGCCGCAGCGGTCGCGGAAGGTCATCGTCCCCTTGTGCAGGGTGTAGCCCTCCCCCGGCCCCATGGAGATGCCCGAGTAGCGGATCTCCTCGGCCACCCAGTGGGTGAGGCGCGAGATCTTCTCCCAGTCGTCCCGGGAGCCGCGGACGATCTCGTCGGTCTTGGCCTTGATCTCCTCGTCGAACTCGAACGAGCCGTAGTCCTCGTTCACCTTGTGGAACCACAGCGACTTGGCCTTCCAGTCGGGCGAGGTGGAGAGGAGCAGCTTGGGCGCCACGTCGGAGGGATGAACCATATCGGCCTCGCGCCGGAAGGCCGGGATGTCGGTCACCTCCCAGAAGTACTCGGTCTGCTCCCCCAGCAGGTGGACGTAGTGGCGGGCCTGGCCGTTGTACATCTCGAACTGCAGCTTTTTGGAAGCCGGCATCAGGACGCGGTAGCTTTTCCGCCGCACCGGGACCTGCGAATAGAACGGCACGATGTCGTAGAAATGCCCCTTCATGGGGGGGATATAGCGGTCATCGTCCTGGTCTTCGTCGGCCAACAGGGCGTAGGTGAATCCCTTCTGGTAGGTCTTCACCCAGACGCCGTCGCCGGGCTCGAGGCGGCCGGCCGGGGCGACGATCTCGCGCGCCCCCCAGTAGATGGCCCGCGCCGGGGCCGGATAATCGCGGAGCGCCGACAGGAGAACGGCCTCGCTCGCGCCTCCGGCGCGCAGGACCTTCATCCCCTTCACCTTGACGAAGGCCGACAGCGGGTCGTAGCCGAAGGTCAGCGACCGCAGCTCCTTGGCCCCCTCGGCGTCGAGGACCTTGTACAGCGTTTCCTTGTCGACATGGCTGAGCCCCGAGTCCTCGACGCGAACCTCCGTGCGGTCGAAAACGAGCAGGTAATGGGCGCCGGGGAAGTCCTCGGCCGTGCCGGCGGCGGCGAGCTGCTTGTGCAGGTCGTCCTGGGCTAGAGCCGGCAGGAACGCCAGCCACAACGTAAAAATGAGCCAAATTCTTTTTTTCACGAAAAACCTCCTGGATCGTTTTGGACCATGACACACTTCGCAGCGGGCTGCGCTCGGCCCGGTCTAATCCTTCTTGTCATATTCCTCCCGGGTGAGCAGGCGCAAGGCGGGGAGCTTTTTCTCCCGCAGCCAGGAGTTGCACCGGGGGAGGTCGGCGGCGACGATGGCGGCAAACGCCTCCTGGGACCGCCGCAGCTCCGCCTTCAGCCAGGCGATGTTGTCGATCTGCGAAGCCGAGGGTCGGCCGCCGAAGCCCGACACCGACGTGAACAGGTCCATGACCTGCTCGCGCAGCCTGTCGCTGCCCATCAGCCCGCTCTCCTGCACCAGGGTGGCGTGGAGCGCGGCCAGCTTCCGCTTCAGGCCGGCGAGCGGCGCCGGCAGTGAGCCCTTGTGGACAACGTCGATCTGCCTCAACAGGTCGGCGATCGAGTCGGCCAGGAAGCCCAGGTCCTCCTGCATGCGGTACAGGTCCATCACCGCCTCCTGGCGCAGGCGCCGGTCCTCGGCAGTGTGGCCGCTCGCCGGATCGGCGGCGAGCACGATGGTTCCGGTGAACTCCCGGACGCCCTGGGTCAGGCGCACGGTATACTTCCCCTCGTCGACCATGGGGCCGCTGAGCAGCATCGGGCCCAGCCCGCGGCTGGCGGCGGTGCGGGGCGCTTTCAGCTTCATGTCCCAGCCTACCCGGTTCAGCCCGGCACTCCGGCTGGCGGGCAGGGTCTTGAGAATCCGGCCCCCGGCGTCGAGGATCTCCAGCTTCAGTTCTCCGAAGATGTGCCTCTTCCTGAGGTAATAGCTGACGAGCGCCCCGTCGTTCGGATTCTCGCCGGCGAACTCGCCGTCGCCGGGGAATTCCTGGAAATAGGTGGGAATGCGCATGCGCGCCGGCCGCGAGGGCAGCAGCGCCGCGTCTTGGGCCAACACCTCTGGGCGCATATGGCGCAGCGGCGTCAGGTCGTCGATGATCATGATGCCCAGCCCGTGGGTGGCGATGACCAGGTCATGTTCGCGGGGATGGATGACCATGTCCATGACGGCCACCGGAGGCAGGTCGCCGAAACGACTCCAGCTGGAACCGCCGTCCAGCGAGGCGAACAGGCCGAACTCGGTCCCCAGGAAAAGCAGGTCGGGATGGACCGGATCCTGGCGCACGACCTGGCAATAGCCCTGCACCGTCTCGGAGGCCAGCGACCTCCAGGTCGCCCCGAAGTCGTCGCTGCGGTAGACGTGAGGCTTCATGTCGCCGGTGCGGTGGCCGTCGAACACGGCGAACACCGTGGCCGCGTCGTGCCGTCCCGGCTCCACTCCCGAGCACCAGGTTTGGGGCGGCAGGCCGGGGATACGGCGGACCACGTTGCGCCAACTCTTGCCGCCGTCACGGCTGCACTGCAGGTTGCCGTCGTCGGTCCCGGCCCAGAGGACGTCGGCGTCCAGTGGCGACTCGGCCACGGTCACGATGGCGCAGTGGTTCTCGGCCGAGGTGGCGTCAATGGTCAGGCCGCCCGACCTGGCCTGGTTCAGCTTCTTGGGATCGCTCGTGGTCAGGTTAGGGGATATTCTTTCCCAACTTTCGCCGCGGTTGCGCGAGCGGAAAAGGAACTGGGCCCCGAGGTAAATGGCGTCGGGGTCACTCGGGCTTAGGGCCACGGCGGCGTTCCAGTTGTAGCGGAAAGGAGGGTCCCCCTTCCGCGGCAGGGCGCGGATGTCCTTGGTCTCCTTGGTCCGGCGCTGGAAGCGCTGCAGCCGCCCTCCCTGCCAGGAATAATAGACGATGTCGGGATCGATGGGATGGGGCAGCACGTGAAAACCGTCGCCGCTGCCGACGTTCTCCCAGTCCTTGTTGGCGACGCCGTTTACGTGGAAGCTGCGCGAAGGACCCTGCCAGGAGCCGTTGTCCTGCAAGCCGCCATAGACGTTATAGGGATCGGCCATGTCGACGCTGACGTGGTAGAACTGCGAGACCGGCAGGTTGGCCAGGAAGAGGAAGGTGCGGCCGCCGTCGTGCGAGCGGTAGACGCCGCCGTCGGTGCCGAGCAGGATGTTCTGCGGCTTGGCGGGATCGACCCACACGGGGTGAACGTCGGAGTGGTACGAGGCGCCCAGGGGGGCGGAGAAGCCGGCGCCGCCGTTCTCGCTGATCGAGAGGAACAGTCCGCCGGCGTAGACCTTCTCGGGGTCGAGCGGGTCGGCTTCGAGGGTGGAAAAATAGAACGGGCGCGTGCTCACCGCCAGGCCGGCGTGGACCCGGCGCCAGGACTCGCCCTTGTCGTCGGATCGGTAGAGAGCCGTCTCCTTGGCCTCCACGGTGGCGTAGACCACCGTGCTCTTGGCCGGGGAGACGGCGACGGCGATGCGTCCCAGGTCGCCGGCGGGCAAGCCCCGGCGCAGCCTGCGCCACGTCCGGCCCCCGTCGCTCGACTTGAACAGGCCGCTGCCCGGTCCGCCGGAGGTAAAGAACCAGGGCCAGCGGCGGAACTGCCACATGGCGGCGTACAGGATGTTGCCGTCATGAGGATCGACGGCCACGTCGCAGCAGCCGGTGTTCTCGTCGACGTACAGCAGCCGTTTCCAGGTCTTGCCGCCGTCCACGGTCCGGTAGAGGCCGCGCTCCGGGTGGGCGTCCCACAGATGCCCCAACACGGCCACGGTGACGACGGAGCTGTCGCCGGGATCGACGAGCACCAGCGAGATGCGCTCTGAGCCGGCAAAAGAGACGAAGTCCCAGCTCCGGCCGCCGTCGCGGCTGCGGTAGAGCCCGCTGCCGACCGACACGCTGTTGCGCACGTTGTCCTCGCCCGTGCCCACCCAGACCGTATCGGGATCTCTCGGGTCGATGGCCAGTGAGCCGATCGACTGGGTATGGCTCTCGAATACCGGGCGGAAGGTGACGCCGCCGTTGAGCGACTTCCAGACACCGCCACCCGCCGTGCCCACGTAGATCAGGCGGGGGTCCTTGCGGCCGCAGTCGATGGCCGTGATGCGCCCCGACATGGCCGCCGGACCGATGCGCCGCGCCCGCAGCCCGTGGAAGGCGAAGGGCTCCGCGGCGCGGGAAGAGAGCGCCAGGGCAAAAACCACGGCAGGGAGCAGAAGGCCTTTTTTCAGCGTCATGTGTTCCCCCGCGATCTCCTACTTTTGTTCCGCGACCTGGGGTGCTTCCTTCTTCACGGGCATGGTGAACAGGGCGTCATCGACGGCCGGGTTGATCTCGATCTTCTCCAGGGTCATCTGCATCTGGGGCTTGCCGTCCATCCTGTTCTCGATGGAGAAGGGCATCATGTGGCCGTCGACCGCCTTGTAGTCGCCGTAAAGGATCTCGACCAGCGACTCGGTCTCTCCCATCTTCAGGGCCAGCGAGCTCTTCAGGTCGATGCCGCTCTCGGCGTCCAGGAAATAGTAGACCTCCTTGCCGTCGGTCTTGGTCAGCTTCAGCTTGAACACCGGCGTTCCCTCCATCTCCTCCTTGCCCAGCAGCTCCAGCTTGTAGCCCTTCTCCCGGTAGACGACCAGCGGATTCTCGAAGTCGGCCTGTTCGCCGAACACCTTGCCCTGTTCCTGGGGCATCTCCTGCGCCTCCTCGGAGAGGAAGGGCATGATCCACCAGGCCTTGGCGCCATCGTAGGACTGGATGATCGTCTTGTCCTGGAACGTGGTCTCGACGCGCATTTTATTGGGGTGCTTCTGCACCAGCACCATGGGCATCTCCAGGCCCTGGGCCGTGATGGCCAGCTTGCCCGTCATTTTCCACGACTTCAGGGACTGGAGCTTCTCCAGGCCGCCGTGAGCCTGGTAGTTCATGGCCAGGACCTCGTCCAGGGTCTGGGCGCTCAGCCATCCTCCCAAAACCAGGATCGCCAGAATCGGCAGGGTGATCTTCTTCATCGGACTCCTCCTAATGGAAACATCGATTGCCGCCGCCAGGATTGTAGCACAAACCATGCGCTGTTCATACGAATCCGTTGCCCGGGAAGTTTGCCGCCGGAGGCAGGCCCCTTGCAAACCTTCTTCGATTCAATTACGATATGGAATTGTCATCTTCAGGCAGATGAACGGCGGAGTCAAATGAAAGACGACAAGGATGCGTTGCTGGCGGCGGCCAGGGAGGCGCGCGAAAGAGCCCACGCCCCGTATTCGAATTTCCGCGTGGGCGCGGCCGTGCGGGGCGTCAGCGGCCGGATCTATTCCGGTTGCAACGTGGAGAACGCCTCCTTCGGGCTCACCTGCTGCGCCGAGCGCAACGCCGTTTTCGCCATGGTCGCCGCCGGAGAGCGCGAGGTCCGCGAGCTGCTGGTCATCGGCGACAGCGAGGAATTTCTCCCTCCCTGCGGCGCCTGCCGCCAGGTACTGGCCGAGTTCGCCGCCCCGGAGGCGAAGGTTCACATGTGCGACCGCCGGGGCCAGTGCCGCA
>JAFGST010000076.1 GCA_016934475.1 Candidatus Aminicenantota bacterium
CTCCTCCATCTACCTGCTCATCGCCGGCACCTACACGCCGTTCCTGCTGGTGAGCCTGCGCGGTCGTTGGGGCTGGAGCCTCTTCGGCATTGTCTGGGGGCTGGCCGCGGCCGGAATCGTTTTCCAGATATTTTTCGTGCGGCGTTTCCGCCTGGCGCAGACGCTGATCTACCTGGCCATGGGCTGGATGGCGGTCGCCGCCGTCAGGCCGCTGCAAACCCGCGTGCCCCGCTCCGGGCTTCTTTGGCTGCTTGCCGGGGGCCTTCTTTATTCCCTCGGGGCGATATTCTATTTAGGGGAAAAAATTCCCTATCATCACGGCATATGGCACGTGTTCGTCCTTGCCGGCAGCGCCTGCCACTATTTCGCGATATTGCTCTATGTGATCCCGTGAAAAGAGCTTGAACCCGGCGTGAGGCGGACGGCATACGGCGTAGGGAAGAGGGGAATGGCGAGCTCAGGGAAGACAAAGGGAAGAGCGAGGGAAGAATGAGGGAAGAGAGAGTGGGAAAAGCTTTTTCAAAACCTCTTTCCCACTCTGTTTTCCCTTTGCCTTTCCCTCTGCATTCCCTATCTCTTCCCTTGAGTACACAAAGCGGTTAGCCGAGCGCTATCGTCACGTGTCACGTGAGCTTCGTTTTTTCTTCCGTCAGCCGTACGCCGTGAACCGTACGCCGAGTTCCTTTAAAGAAATTGCACTGGGGCCACCGACGTGTCGATCAGCTTGTTGCCCTTTTCGTCGAAGCGGATCAGGTACTTGTCCGCCGAGATCTTCTCCACCACGCGGCCGCGGCCGAAGATGGGGTGAACGACGAAGCGACCGTCCCCCCGGGCGGCCCCGGCCTCCGGCGCCTGCGGGCAGATGGCGTCGACGATCTCGCCGAACGAACCGACGGGAAGATAAGACGTCGATGCGAGCTGCTGCAGGAAGAACGATGGGCGATCGGAGGCGGTGGATACGACCAGCAGCTGGCTGGCCCGGGTGCTGGCCACGTACAGGAGGCGGCGCTCCTCCTCGATCTCATCGCGCTCCTTGCGCAGGAAGAACGGCATGTACGCCGAGTTGACGCCGCTGACGATCACGGTGGGGAACTCCAGCCCCTTGGCGTTGTGCATAGTCAGCAGGAACACCGGCGTTTTTTCACCGCCGCGGCTCTGCCGTGAGTCCAGGCTGAGGCGGTCCAGTAGATCGGCGAACGGGGCCCCGGGATTCTCCTCCTCCCACTTGCCGATGAATTCCTGCAACTCGGCCAGGTTGAGGATCCGCTCCTCCTCGCCCTTTTCGCGCAGGGTTTCCAGGTATCCCGATGCCTGCAGCAGGCGCGCCAGGATCCCGGCGACCGGCAACTCGTCCCGCCGCCGGCTCAGGTCGCGCAGCAGGGAAAAGAGGGGCCGGGCGGCGAATTTTTCGCCCAGGCGACGCTCTAGGGCGGCGAAAAGGGAGAGTTCTCCGTCCCGGGCCGATGTCCTCAGCGTTTCCAGGGTCCGGCTGCCCACGCCCAGGGGGAGGAAGTCGACGAGGCGCAGGAACGCCAGGTCGTCGGCCGGATTCAGCGCCAGGCGCAGGAGGGCGAGCGCGTCGCGGATCTCCTTGCGCTCGAAAAAGCGCAGCCCCCTGAGAATGCGGAAGGGGATGCGCTGCCTGATGAGCTCGGTTTCCAGCGCCAGCGACTGGGAGTTGATGCGATAGAGAACGGCCACCGGGAACAGCCCGGGGTGGCTGTCCCGCAGGCGCTGGATCAGGCGGGCGATCTCTCCGGCCTCCTCCTCCTTGGAGCGACTGCTCAGGACGAAGACCGGGTGGCTGCTCTCCGTGTCCGACCACATGTGCTTGCGCTTGCGGATCGTGTTCTGGCTGATGAGGAGGTTGGCGAAGTTCAGTATCTCGGGCGTGGAGCGGTAGTTCCGCTCCAGCTTGATGAGGCGCGTGCCCGGGAAATCCCTCTCATAGTCGAAAAGGAAGCGGACGCTGGCGCCGCGCCAGGAATAGATGGCCTGGTCATCGTCGCCGACGACGGTGATGTCGCCGCGCTCGCCGCACAGCAGCCGGATCAGCTCGTACTGGTTGGGATTGGTGTCCTGGAACTCGTCCACCAGCAGGTAGTGGAACCGGCGCCGGTATTTTTCCCGAACGCCGTCGTGGTCGCGCAACAGCATGACGGCGAAGGAGATCAAGTCCTCGTAGTCCCAAAGCTTGTTCCGCTTCTGGGCGGCATGGTAGTGGGCGAAGACGCTGATCTCCTCGTCAGAGAATCCCTTCTGGCGGAGGAACTCGCCGTTGTTCGGGTAATGCAGGCGCATCTTGGCAAGGATGATCTTGCGCAGCACGGCGTCGCCGTCCCGGCCCAGGTGGGGAAAGCTCTCGCGCAGAATCCGCTCGAACAGGCGCCGCTGCTCGTCGTCGTCGATCACCTGCCACTGGGGGTCGAAGCCCAGCACGCTTCCCGATTCGCGCAGGATGCGCAGGCCGAGGGCATGGAAGGTGGAGATCGAAAAGAGGTGGGCATCGAGCCCGGTCAAAGCCTCGACGCGCTCCTTCATCTCGCCGGCCGCCTTGTTGGTGAAGGTCACGGCCAGCAGCTGGCCGGGCGCGACGCCCTTTTCCAGGACCAAATAGGCGATCTTGTGGGTGATTACCCGCGTTTTGCCCGAGCCGGCGCCGGCGACGACGAGCAGGGGGGATTCCAGGTGCAGGACGGCTTCGCGCTGCTCGGGATTGAGCCCGGCCAGAACGTCAGCGGGCATTTCCGGCGCGGATCATGGGCACGAACAGGACGGGGATCAGGTTGGTTTTCTTCAGTTTGCCGTTGGGCAGTTTTTCCACCAGCAGCAGGTCCTGGACGGTGGTGGAATAGCTGATGGGGATGACCATCCTGCCGCCCACAGCCAGCTGCTCGATCAGTGCCGGCGGGATATGGTCCGGGGAGCAGGTGACGATGATCCCGTCGAAGGGGGCGGCCTCGGGCCAGCCCAGATAGCCGTTCCCGGTGTGGAAGCGGATGTTGCCGTATCCCAAGCGCTGCAGCAGCTCCCTCGACTTGTTGGCCAGGGCGGGCTTGATCTCGATGGTGTAGACCTCGCGCACGAGCTCGGCCAGAACCGCCGCCTGGTAGCCCGAGCCGGTGCCGATCTCCAGGACCTTTTTCTTGTAGTCCGGCGCGATGACCGAGGTCATGATGGCCACGATATAGGGCTGGGAGATGGTCTGGCCCTCCTCGATGGGCAGGGGAAAATCGCCGTAGGACTGGGGGCGGTAGGCCGGGTCCACGAAGAGGTGGCGCCTGACGCGGCGGAAGGCGTTCAGGATGCGCGGATCGGTGATGCCCCGCTTCAGGATCTGTTCGCTGACCATTCGTTCCCGGGCGGCCGTAAACGCGGCCTCGTCCTTGGCCGCCGGCAGCAGCCAGGGCAGGAGCAGCAGGAGCAGCAGGGCTTGTTTCATGGCCAGATTGTAGCAGAGATGAGCCAGGGGCTCAAGGGAAAACAGAGGGAAGAAACAGGGAAAGGCAGAGGGAAGACAGAATGGAAAAGAGATACGGAAAGACTTTTTTCCCTTGCTGTTCCCTTTCTCTTCCCTCTCTCTTCCCTTTGTCTTCCCTAGAGCTATCCGAGCAGGACGAGCAGGGAGCCGGCTACGCCCAGGGCGGTTGCCAGCAGGCGCCGAAGGGAGAAGCGGTCCCGGAGGAACACCGCGGCCAGGACCACGACGAAGACGGTGTTGGTCTGGTTGAGAACGGCCGCCGAGTTGACCGAGGTGAACTTGAAGGCCGCGATCCACAGGGTCATGGAGATCAGGTTGCCGAAGATGGCTCCCCAGAAAGCGAAGTGCCGGCTGCCCTTGCGCCACAGCGGGGCCAGGAGGTTCCGCCGCCCGGACTGGGCGGCGAACAGAACCAGCAGCGCCAGCAGGGCCGCCAGCATGCGCAGCTCGGTCACCCAGAAAACGTGGAGATCCTCCAGGGCCGGGCGCATGAGCACGATGCTGAGCGCCATGATGCCCATGGCGCCGACTCCGAAAAGGACGCCGACGACGACCTGGCGGGTCGGCCGTTCACCGTTCTTGCGGTAGGCGGCCACCAGGACGGCGGCGATGACCAGCGCGGCGCCGCCTACCTGCTCCAGGCGGGGATGCTCCCCCAGAGCCAGCCAGGCGGCCGTCATCACGAAGGGCGCGTAGAGGCAGTCGACGATAGCGGTCATTCCCGCTCCCAGCCGGTTCAGACAGGTGAAGAACATGGTATCGGCGACGGCGATGCCCAGGACGCCGCTGGCGGCGACGGCCAGCCAGTAACGGAGCGGAATCCCCGAGGGGGCGAGCGGGATGCCCAGCAATGGCAGAACGGGGAGAAGAAGAATCACGGTCAGCGCGTTCTTGTAGAGGTTCAAGGCCAGCGGCCGTATGCTGTCCCCGGCCAGTTTGAAGAGAATGACCGCCCCGGCCCACATCAGGGCGCACAGCAGGGCAAGGATCTTTCCCAGCAGGTCCAGCGGCATCTTGTGTCCTCGGCCGCGGCGAGCGGACCGCAGCGATGGGCCATTATAGCCGAAAAAGCCCTTGGGGACAAGATTTCGCCATGCCCATGCCGGGAGCGCCTTGGGCGTCGTTGACAGCCCGGAGGTCCTGTGCTAGTTTCGCCCCATGGGCCCGGATCCGGCTCCGCGCAAGATTATCCACGTCGACATGGACATGTTCTACGCCGCCGTGGAGATGCGCGACCGGCCGGAGCTGCACGGCCGTCCCCTGGTGGTCGGCGGCCGCCCCGACAGCCGCTCGGTGGCCACGACGGCCAACTACGAGGCGCGCCAGTTCGGCATCCACTCGGGCATGTCCTGCGCCGAGGCCCGGCGCCGCTGCCCCCATTGCACCTTCGTCCCGCCCGACTTCGAGAAGTACCGCCGTGTCTCCGGGCAGATCCACCGCATCTTCCGGGAATACACCGACCGGGTCGAATCCGTCTCCCTCGACGAGGCTTACCTGGACGTGACCCGCAACAGGAAGAACGAGCCCAGCGCCACGCGCCTGGCCCGGGAAATCAAGGCTCGCATCCTTGCCGTCACCGGGCTGACCGCCTCGGCCGGGGTGGCGCCCAACATGTTCGTGGCCAAGATCGCCTCCGATGCCCGCAAGCCGGACGGATTGTGCGTGGTTCCTCCCGAACGGGTCATGGATTTCATCCGTCCCCTGCCGGTGATCCAGATTCCCGGCATCGGCCGGGTCACCGATGCCCGGCTGAAAAAGCTGGGCATCCGCACCGTCGCCGACCTGGAGGAAAGGCCGCCGGCCTTCCTGGAAGAGCACTTCGGCAAGTTCGGCCGCTACCTGCACGATATCGCCCGCGGCATCGATGAGCGCCCGGTGACTCCCTGGCGCGAGCGGCTGTCGTACGGGGCCGAGGAGACCTTCGCCAGCGACATCGTCACGAGGGGGCCGCTGCTGGAGTTCCTGCGCGAATGCGCGCAGCGGGTTTTTACTGAACTCGGCCAGGAGGGCAAGCGGGCGCGCACCGTGACCCTGAAGATCAAATACTCCGATTTCCAGACCGTCACCCGGCGGCGGACGTTCGAAAATTTCCTGTCCGCCGCCGACGAGGTATTCCAGGCGGCCCGCGAGCTGCTCGAGCGCACCGAGGCCGGCCGCCGGCCGGTGCGCTTGGCCGGCATCGCCTTGTCCAATTTCGCGCCGCCGCGGCGCGGCGCCGGGGATGGCCAGCCGCCGCTGTTGAAAGTGATGAGTGATAAGTAATGAATAATGAGAAACAGGCATTCAGCGGATTTGGAAAGGTACTTCTTTCTCATCACGCATTACTGAAGTTCTTTGACCTCATTCACTCATCACGGATGCTGGAGGAGAATGGACCGGGAATGGGGTGAGCAAGTCAAGCAGGCGGCGGAGATCGTCGCCGCCAGCGAAGCGCTGCTGGTCTGCGCCGGGGCCGGCATGGGCGTCGACTCGGGGCTTCCCGACTTCCGTGGCCCCGAGGGCTTCTGGAACGCCTATCCGCCCTACCGCAGGCTCGGCCTCGACTTCCATGAGCTGGCCGATCCCGATTGGTTCTCCCGCGACCCGGAGCTGGCATGGGGATTCTACGGCCACCGGCTCGAGCTGTACCGCCGCACCGTCCCTCATCGCGGCTTCGCCCTGCTGTTGGCCTGGGCACGGGCGAAGCCGGCAGGGCATTTCGTTTTCACATCGAACGTCGACGGCCAGTTCCAGAAGGCCGGAGTCGCCGAGGAGCGGATCCACGAATGCCACGGCTCGCTCCATCACCTGCAGTGCGCCTGCGGCTGCCCTGGTCCGGCCTGGACGGCCGAGGGCGTGACCGTTGCCGTGGACAAGTCCACGATGCGCGCCCGGCCGCCGCTGCCCGACTGCCCGTTCTGCGGCCGCCTGGCGCGGCCCAACGTGCTGATGTTCGGCGACTGGAGCTGGCAGCCGCAGCGCAGCCAGGCCCAGGCCCTGCGCCTGCGCGATTGGCTGGATGGGATCGAGGGACAGAGGCTGGCCGTGGTCGAATGCGGCGCCGGCACCGCCGTGCCCAGCGTGCGCCACATGTCCGAGCGCATGCTGGCGCGGCCGCGAACTCGGCTGGTGCGCATCAATGCCCGAGAGGCCGAGGTCCCCGAAGGCCAGGTCGGGCTGGCCGGGAGCGCCCTGTCGGCGCTGGAGGCGATCTCGGCGTCCATGCCCGGGAAATGAGCTTATGTTCCCTGCAGCTTCTCCAGCTCGCGGCGCTCCCTCTTGGTCGGGCGGCCGCTGCCCCGCTCCCTGGAGGCGAAGAGCAAGCCCAGCGGATCGCGGCGCGCCAGCTCCAGTTTTTCCAGATCGGCCGCCGGAGTGATCTCCTCGACCAGCTCGCGGGCCAGAACGGCCGAGACCCTCTTGGCGGCCAGGCTCTTGACCCGGTACTGGCGGACGATGGGCGGATGGGTGATCTCGACAACCTCGTTCTCGCGAAGCGGGCGGGCCGGCTTCACCACGGCGCCAGCGACCTTGACCTTGCCGCCCCGGCAGGCCTGATTGGCTAGACTGCGGGTCTTGAAGAGGCGGGCGGCCCACAGCCATTGGTCGATGCGGATGGACATGATCGCCGGTATTATACGACAACCGCGGCGAAAAGAAAGCCCGGCCACCTTGCGGCGCGCGGCTGTTTTCCGTACAATGGCGCCAGCGACGCCAGGAGAGCCATGAACTGCCCGCAATGCCAGTGCTATTGCCCGCCCGATTCCAGGGAATGCCCCTGCGGTTACCGCTTCCCGGACGCCGGAATCCCAACGCCCACGGCTTTCCCCGGGCAGAAAAAGAGCCTCCTGGCCTTCATCCGCGGGGCCGCCTCGTCCGCGGAGAACTCGAAGGCCTGGACGCGGAGCATCCTTCTTCGCATGGGCTTTCTGGCCGCGATGCTGCTGGACTGAGGAGAAAAAAAAATGACGTGGAAAAGGATGATGGGAGTGATCGGGGCCGTTATGCTGCTGGCCCTGGCGATCATGTTCTTCTTCCTTTCGCGGCTCGATATCCCCAGCAGCGAGATCGAGGTCATGGGCGTGCGATCCCTATTCCCTGCCGGCCGCTATACCGCGGTCGCCGGGGCCGAAAACGGCTGGCAGGGATTCGCCTTTTCCGGGCATTTCCGCCTCTTCCGCCGCCCCTCGCCCCAGGCCGAGGAGGATTTCGCGGCGCTGAAGCGGAAGAACTTCTCCGAGGCGCCGCTGCAGGCGGACTTGGACCTTTTCGGGGGAGGTATTTGCGTAATGCGCAAGGCGGCCAAGAGCTACCGCCTGTTCTGCATTTTCTACAAGGGCGAGGTGAACTACTGGGCCGACATGCGCTCCAGCGGAACGCTGGATTTCGCCTTCCGGGCCTTCGAGCGCTTCATCCTGAACCTGGAGATCGACGGCGCAAGGCCGCTCCCCGTCGTGGCCGGCCAGATCGCTTCCCTGCGGAAGCGGATTTCGCCCCTCCTGATGCAGTCGCCCGCCCAGCTGCTGGTCCTGATGGCGGCGATCTTCCTGGCGATCATGGGAATAACCTGGGCAGCCAACCGCTTCAGCGGCTCCTGCCCGCGGCATGCCGCTCCGGGAGCCGATTGCACCCCCGGAGCCACCCTAGTGGCGAGCGGTTTCGGCCGGCGCAAGGTGACCGCCTGCTGCCTGTGCCTCGAGGGGGATTTCCTGGTGATCTACCGCTTCCGGCGACCGTATATGAAGATCGACCTGCGCCGCGAGCGCCAGGACATCGCCTGGGAAAAAGCGGCCCTACGCTACAAGAACGTCCGCCTGCGGATGGACTACGAGGCGTTCGAAAAATGGCGGCTCAGGCTGATGGGCTGAGGCGACGCGATCCCTTTCCGTTTCCCGGCGCGTGATGCCGGAGCGGTCCGGAGGCTCCCGGATTAAAGGCCGGCCAGTTTCCGTTCCAGTTTTTCCTTCTTCTTCTTTTTCTTATCCTTGACGGAAAGCTTGGGCTTGTTGGTCTTGACCTTGCCCTTGTCCTTGTCTTTGGCCATGGTCATGTCTCCTTCATGGTCTGGTGTCGTGGATTATATAACACAAGGCAATGCCGAGGCAATAGGCGTGGGCAACCCGCGGGCAATCGCCCGGCCGAACCCCCCCTCGAGAACCATGTATAAAATATATTTGATAAGATTCATGGCGCATTTAAGCACATGACCGCAAATAACTTTTAATTGTAGGGATATTGACAATTATTATAATTCTGATAATATTTATAACATAAATTATATTCGATACATGAGGTGCATTGTGGGCGACATTACGACCCTGTTCAAGGCACTGGGCGACGAGACGCGGCTGCGGGTGCTGAAGCTGCTGGGAGGCGGCGAGCTGTGCGTTTGCGAGATCGCCGCCGCGCTGGCGCTGGAGCAGCCGCGCCTCTCGTTCCATCTGCGCGTCCTGAAGGAGGCCGGCCTTGTGAAGGTCCGACGCCAGGAACGCTGGATCCTCTATCGTCTGAACGAGAGCGACCTGCTCATGCGTCACCTGCTGCTGGCCGTCGACGGGCGATTCGCGGCGAAGCAGTCCCGGCTGGACCGGGAGCGCCTCGCCGCCTTCGGCGGGCGAAACAAAACCTGCCGGCCGAGGGCGATCGCCGGAAAGGGAAAAGAGGAGAAAAAATGAGCAAAGACAGAAAGAAGGTCGTCCGCGATGAATATGCCGCCATCGCCAGGGAGGAACGCTCCTGCTGCTGCGGCCGCCCGAGCTCCGTGCGCAAGGCCGGGTACGATGCGACGCAACTGCGCTCGATCCCCGGCGAGGCCGATCTGGGACTGGGCTGCGGCAACCCGACGGCGCTGACCGGACTGCGCCCGGGCGAGACGGTGATCGACCTGGGCTCGGGCGCCGGGATGGACTGCTTCCTGGCCGCGCGCCAGGTCGGACCCTGCGGAAGAGTCATCGGCGTCGACATGACCCCGGAGATGCTCGATCGGGCCCGCAGGGTCGCCGCGGAAAATTCCTTTGCCAATGTCGAGTTTCGCCTGGGCGAGATCGAGAACCTGCCCGTAGCCGATAACACGGCCGACGTCGTCATCTCCAACTGCGTGATCAACCTCTCCACCGACAAGGGTCGTGTATTCCGCGAAATATTCCGGGCGCTGAAGCCAAGCGGACGGATGATCGTTTCCGACATGGTCCGGCTGCGCGAGCTGCCCGGTTTATTGCGCGACCACGACACCGCCTATGCCTCCTGCATCTCCGGAGCCGTTCTGCGGGACGAATACCTGGCCCGGGCACGCGCCGCCGGCTTCGAGGGCATCGAGGTCCTGAGCGAAAGTCCGTACTCCAGGGAAATGCTGACGGAGAAGCTGGAGTCGATCGGCCTGCCGGCCTCGGCTCTGGACGATCGCGGGCCCTATTTGGCCAGTATCACCATCCGCGCCCGCAAGCCCGCGATCGCCGGCCCTTGCTGTTGCGAATGAAAGAATGCACCCGGATTCCGTCCTGATCGGAGGGCTGCCATGGCTGAATTCATGAAAAAAAGACTGTCGTTCTTGGACCGCTACCTGACGGTTTGGATCTTCCTGGCCATGGCCATCGGCGTCGGGCTCGGGTATTTCGTACCCGGCATCGTCGGCTTCTGGAACCGCTTCAATTCCGGGACGACCAACGTGCCCATCGCCGCCGGCCTGATCCTGATGATGTACCCGCCGCTGGCCAAGGTGAAGTACGAGGAGTTGGGCGACGTGTTCAAGAACCTGAAAGTGCTGGGCCTTTCGCTGCTGCAGAACTGGGTCATCGGCCCCGTGCTGATGTTCGTCCTGGCCGCGGCCTTCCTGGCCGACAAGCCGGAATACCTGGTCGGGCTGATCATGATCGGGCTGGCGCGCTGCATCGCCATGGTCATCGTCTGGAACGACCTGGCCTCAGGCGACCGCGAGTACGCCGCCGGGCTGGTGGCCTTCAACAGCATCTTCCAGGTGCTGTTCTATTCGCTGTTCGCCTGGTTCTTCATCAAGGTCCTGCCGCCGCTTATCGGTCTGCGCCTGGGCGACATCGACCTCTCCATGGTGACCATGGGCAGCATCGCCGAGAGCGTCTTCGTCTACCTTGGTATTCCCTTCCTGGCCGGGATGATCACGCGGCTGGTCTTGGTCAAGGCCAAGGGCAAGGAATGGTATCACGCACGCTTTATTCCCAAGATCTCGCCGGTCACCCTGATCGCCCTGCTCTTCACCATCGTGGTCATGTTCAGCCTCAAGGGTGAGACCATCGTCCGCATCCCGCTCGACGTGGTGCGCATTGCGGTTCCCCTGCTGGTCTATTTTGTGGTCATGTTCTTGTTGTCGTTCTGGCTGAGCCGCAAGGTGGGCGCGAATTACGGCCAGACCGCCACGCTCTCCTTTACTGCCGCCTCGAACAACTTTGAGCTGGCCATCGCCGTCTCGGTCGCCGTCTTCGGCATCCATTCCGGGGCGGCATTCGCCGCGGTCATCGGGCCGCTGGTCGAGGTGCCGGTGATGATCGCCATGGTCCACGTCGCCCTCTTCTTGCGCAAAAAATATTTTCAGTGACGGCAGGAATCATGGAAAAGAATCAACAAGGCTATTATTTAAAGAAGATGTATTGTAAATATAAAACATGAGGGAAAACAAATGGACGATCTGGACGGCATTCTAAAAAGCATGACGTTCGACTTTTTCGGGTCCGGAAAGCACAAGATCGAGATGGATGCCCTCCTGGCGGAAAAAGAAGCGGTTTTTCTGGACGTGAGATCCCGTCAGGAATGGGAATCGCTCCAAATCAGATTGGAGTACCACGTTCGCGTGCTTTGGATCCCGATCGACGAGATTCCCGAGCGGCATAACGAGATACCGCGCGACAGGACGGTCGGCGTATTCTGTTCCTCGGGAAGCCGATCGGTCATGGTGTATTTGTATCTGCGCTCCCTTGGATATGAAAAAGTCCGCATCGCGCCCAGCCATTATGACGCGATCACCAGCCTGCTCCTACCGGGCAAGCTGCACAAGGCCATCGCCATGCGCAAAACCGAGAAGGAGAAGGAATAGGCGCCATGCACACCCTATGGGTTGTCGCCATCATTTTTGCACTCACGGTGGTCATGATCATGAGCGGGCGCGGCGGCGGCAACTTTTACGTGGCGGCGCTCGTCCTTTCGGGTGTCGCCATGCACACGGCTTCCACGACCAGCCAGTTCATTTTGCTGGCCAGCGCGCTGACGGGAGCCATCGTCTTCGGCAAGGCCCGCACGATGTCGTGGCCCTTGGTCTTGTTTTTTGGCGGCGTAAATGCTTCGATGGCCTTTTTCGGGGGCTTCACGGCCCATGCCTTCGGCGGCACGACCTTGAAAATCGTATTGTCCGTCTTGCTGTTCATGGCCGGCGTCGCCATGCTGTTCCCGGAAAAGCAGGCCCAGAAAGATGCCGTCTCGCGCTTCGGTTACTGGAATATCCGCGAGAACGAAAAACAATACGTCGTCAACCTGTGGCTGGCCGTGCCCTTGACGATGGCCACCGGCTTTTTTTCCGGCATGGTGGGGATATCCGGGGGCTCGTTTCTGGTGCCGCTGATGGTGGTCGGCTGCGGCGTGCCCATGCGCACGGCCGTCGGCACGGCGACGGCCATGCTGGCCGCCACGGCATTGACCGGCTTCACCGGCAACGCCCTGCACGGCGGCTTCGATCCGGCGCTGGCCGTTCCCTGCGGGGCGGTGGCCATTGTCGGCGGCCTGCTCGGGAGCAGAATTGCCCTGAAAACAAAGCCGAAAAGCCTGAAGACCATTTCCGGGATCCTGACGATCGTTGCCGCGATCATCCTGTTGGCAAATACATTGTCCGGCAAGTGATTCACGGCGAAGCAGGACGAGACGAGTGTCGGACAGGAGTGAAAAAATCAGGAGGCATCTCTACTAAACTCCGCCGTGACTGGGGAATGCGAGGGCAACGAAAGCCCGAACACTTTCGCCAAGCGGACCGGCCTCGGGAGTGGACTCGCTCCGATTAGTTTAGTATCATACGGCATGAACATGCCCAAGCCGTTGCGCAAAACGAAAGAACGAAAGCGATCCAAGGGCCCACGCCCGGCCGGGATGGCGAAAGCAAGCCGGCCGCGGGGCGGAGGCAATCCTTTCGAATCCGTCCTGGAAAGCATTTCCGACGGCGTGTTCACCGTCGACGACGAATGGCGCATCACCACCTTCAACCGCGCCGCCGAGGAGATCACGGGGGTGTCGCGCCGCGAGGCCATCGGCCGCCGCTGCTCCGACGTCTTCCGCTCCAGCATGTGCGGCGCCGATTGCGCGCTGAAGCAGACCCTGGGATCGGGAAAGCCCATCATCGGCAAGACGGGATACATCGTCAACGCCGGCGGCGAACGCATTCCCATCAGCGTATCGACCGCCTTGCTGCGCGACGCCTCGGGCGCGGTCATCGGCGGCGCCGAAACGTTCCGCGACCTCTCCGAGATCGAGGCCCTGCGCCAGGAGCTGGAGGGCAAGTTCCATATCGGCGACCTGGCCAGCCGCAGCCCCATGATGCAAAGGGTGTTCGAGGTGCTGCCGGCGGTGGCCGCGAGCCCCAGCACGGTGCTCCTCCTGGGAGAAACCGGCACCGGCAAGGAACTGGTGGCGCGGACCATCCACGCCCTCAGCCCGCGCAACAACGGGCCGTTCATTGCGGTCAATTGCGGCGCCTTGCCCGAGACGCTTCTGGAATCGGAGTTATTCGGCTACAAGGCCGGCGCCTTCACCGGCGCCCACAAGGACAAGCCCGGCCGCTTCGCCATGGCCCGCGGCGGGACGCTCCTGCTCGACGAGATCGCCGAGATCAGCCCGGCGCTGCAGGTGAAGCTGCTGCGGGTCCTGCAGGACCGCGTCTACGAGCCTCTGGGAGCGACCCGCTCGGAGAAGGCCGACACCCGGATCATCACGGCCACGAACAAGGACCTGGGCGAGCGCATGCGCCGCGGACAGTTCCGCGAGGACCTGTACTACCGGGTGAACGTGGTGCGGGTGGAGCTTCCCCCGCTGCGCCGCCGCAAGGAGGACATTCCCCTCCTGGTCGGGCAATTCATCGCCCGCTTCAACCGCCTGCAGCGCAAGGAGATCGAGGGCATCTCCCCCGAGGCCCTTTCCCTGCTCATCGCCCACGAGTGGCCGGGTAACATCCGCGAACTGGAGAACGTCATCGAGCACGCGTTCATCCTCTGCCGCGGCGGCGCCATCGCCATCGAGCATCTGCCGGAGGAGCTGAGGGCGTCCGGCGGCACCCCGGGGAAGGCCGGCGACGTCAGGTCGGCCCATGATCTTCTCGACGCCCAGGCCATCCGCGCCGCCTTGGAGCGCCACCACGGCAACCGCGCCGCCGCGGCCAGGGATCTGGGCATTCACAAGACCACCATCTTCCGCCGCATCCGCAAGCTGGGAATATCGCTTCCCGGCCGCAGAAAAAAAGCGGTTCATACACCAAAGCCATAGGCGCGAATCTACCGCGAGCGAAGGCCTCCATGACGGGAGCATCGTGGGCACGGCATGGTGGGGAGAGCATGTACGACCAAGGAGCGTTTCCGCGCGAAAAAAAATCGCGCCCGGCTGAAATTCCTTGACAGGAAATCGGTTTCGCGTTTAAAATAATGCATGATCATGATGAAGAACGAGATGCGCGCAACGACCGCAAGGCCGTTGCTCCCCGCGCGCGGGGAAGGATCCCCGTGACCTCGCAGCGGGACGCGGCGGATCTTCCCGTTCTCGTCGTCTACAATCTGGATGATGCCTGGGAAGATCACGAGAAGGAATACCAGGTCGAGGAGATCCAGCGGCTATGCTCGTCGCTCGGCGAGCTGGGACATCCGGTCGCGCCGTTGAAGATCATCGATCATCGGCTCCACCATCACCTCTCCGGATTCCATCCCGAGGATTGGATCATCATGAACCTTTGCGAGGAGATCCCCGGCAAGCCGCACAGCGAGGCCGAGGTGGCTCGGGTGCTGGAGCAACGCAACATGATCTATACCGGGTCTCTCCCCGAGACGCTCAGCCGCTGCGAAGACAAACGCCACGTCAAGCAGACCCTGATCGCCCATGGGCTGCCGACGCCGGCCTGGCGACTCTTCGAGGAACCGTCGGCGCCCGACTGGGAGTGCTTCCCGGCGATCGTCAAGCCGGCCAACGAACATTGCAGCCTGGGCATCGATTCGCAATCGGTCGTGCTCAACCGGCAGGAGCTGGAGCGGCAGATCCGCTTCATAATCCGCGCCTTCAAGGAACCGGCGCTGGTCGAGGATTTCATCGACGGCAGGGAATTCCATGTGTCGCTCATCGGCAACCGCTTCCTGTTGATGCTGCCGCCGGTGGAGATGGATTTTTCCCAGTGCAGCGATATCCACGACCGGCTGTGCACCTACGACGCCAAGTTCAGCCCCGAGTCGAAGCAGTTCGAGATCATCGAGACCGTCGTCCCGGCCCCGTTGACCCCCTCCGAGTACGGGCAACTGGAAAAACTGTGCCGCGATTGCTTCCGCGTTTTCGCCATCCGCGATTACGCGCGCCTGGACATCCGTCTCCGCGACGGGGTTTTTTACGTCCTGGACATCAATCCCAATCCCGACCTCAGCTCCGAGGCCAGCATCGCCAGCGCGGCCGAAGAGGTCGGGCTATCCTTCGGCGAGCTGGGCAGCAGCCTCGTCCGCCTCGCCGCCAGCCGTCATCCCCTGTTCGCCTGAGTCCCACCCCGGCGGGTGACCCGCAGCGCCGCGCGGGCTCCCTCTACTCCTCGACTTTGAAGAAGCGCAGGGCCAGAGCGGTGGACACGGCGCCGAAGCCCAGCAGCACCAGCAGGTTGGGCCAAACGGCGGCGAAGCCCTTGCCGAAGAAGATGATCTTGTGGAAGGTGTCCATGGCCCAGTAGGCGGGGGAGACCATGGCGGCGGCGCGGAAGGCGGGCGGCACGATCTCGATGGGCCACCAGCAGCCGCCCAGGCCGGCGAACATGTTGGCCAGCAGCATCGAGACTCCGATGATCAGTTCTTCCTTCCTCAGAACCGATCCGACGAAAATGCTCAATGCGGCCATGGCCGCGGCGAAGACCACGATGTTCAACGACGATAGCCAGACGTTTCCCAGGTTCAGGCGAAAAAGCAGCAGCCCGGCGGCGACCAGGATGGCCGACTGCAGCAGCCCCATCAGCAGCCGTCCCAGGAGCTTGCCGCCGAAAAGCTCGGCGAAGGACGCTGAAGAATACAGGATGCGGGCCAGCACCCGGTGCTTGCGGTCCTCCATCACCGAGATGCCGCCGTAGATCAGCACCATCATCATCACGAACTGCACCAGGATGCCGGGGAGGGTATGGTCGAATCCCGAGGGGATCTTGGCGATGGTGTCCTTGGGCAGGCGGGTGTGCACGCTGACCAGGTCGCGGTAGGGGTTGCGCGTGTCGAAGAAAGCCTTCATGTCCCGGTTGCCGTACATGACCAGCTCGGCCAGCAGCTTGACGATGGCCTGGGTGATCTTGGTGTCGGCGACGGCGCCGGCCTTCAGGTCGGCCTCGGAGTCCTTCAAGAACTGGATCTCCTGGGCGGCCTTGCGCTCGATCCTGGTTGAAAAGTCGGGAGGGATGACCAGCACGCGGTAGTACTCGGCGGGGGGCTCATTCACGACCGCCAGCTCGATCTTGGGCGATTCCAGCTTTCGGATGAAATAGGCGCCCCATTTCCCCCGGTCCTGGTTCAGCACCGTCAGCGAGGCCCGGGTGTCGGTACGGCTCGACCCGAAGAGGTTGCCGAAAATGAGGATAAAGGCCAGCGGGAACAGCAGCACCCAGAAGAAGAAAGCCTTGTCCTTGACCATCAGCTTCAGGTCCAGCCGGCCGATGTGCCAGATTTTCTTCATGGGGTTCTCCCGGGCCTCAGACGCTGAGCCGCCGCGGCAGGGCGATCATGGCCACGGCGGCGAAAGCCAGTCCGGTGACGGCCAGCAGGGTGAGCGGCAGGAGCGGCGACGCGCCGTCCATGATCCGCCTGCAGCCGGTGATGAACCAGTTGTTCACCGTCAGTTTGCCTACCCAGCGCATGCCGGCGGGGAGCTGCTCCAACGGCAGCATACTGCCGCCGAAGGCGGAGAAGACCAGGATGATGGGGCTGGCGAAGGCGCCGGCCTGGTTCTTGTTGCGGAAGAAGGCATTGAGCATGGCGAAGAAGGCGGAGCACCAAAAGCAGGCGATAGCGAACAGCGCCAACTGCAGCAGGGGGCGGCCCCAGTCGATGCCGAACAGGAGCATGCCGGCGGCCATGGCCAGCAGGCAGACGAGGAAACCGATCAGCCAGCCGCTGAAGATGCGCGCCGTGACCAGCTCCAGGCTGGAGAGCGGCGAAAACATCATGCGCCGTGTCTTGCCGTCGGCGCGCTCGTTCTGGATCTCGCGCAGCGAGGGCTCGATGATGAACAGCAGGAACATGATCAGCATGCCGGGGAAGATATAGCTGAAGATATTGAATCCCAGGGGCTTGCCTTCCTGGCCGGGCTTCTTCGTGGTAACCGACTTCACCTTCAGCAGCATGGGCGAAAGGTAAGTCTTGAGGGCGATGATCTTGGCCCGGGCCATCTCCAGGAAGGGAGTCATCTCGGCGATGGTGACCGATTCGAGCGTGAGGCTGCGGAAGCCGCGGATGATCCTCAGCTCGTCGGCGAAGACCTGGGCGAGGGCGGAGAAACCAACGGCCATGGTGGCGGCGAACTCCTCGGCCACCCCGGGCAGGAACTCCTCGCTCGGGTTCTTGACGACCTCGAGCCGGCTGGGCTTCTGGTCGGCCAGGTCGGCGCTGAAATGCTCGGGGATGACCAGCATGGCCGAGGCCTTGCCCTTCTGCATCAGCTTCTCGCCGGCGGGGGCGTCGACCAGGGTCACCTGGAACATCTCCTTGAGCTCCTTCTGGTCGAAGGCGCCGAGCAGGAACTTGGCGGCGATGTCCTTGTCGTTGTCCACCACCAGCAGATGGATGGGCGGGAGCTTCGTGCGGTTGTCCTGGCCGGGATCGAAGATCATGCCGATGAGCCCGGTCATGGCCAGCGGGATGACCAGGAAGAGGATCGTAGCCATGGGCGAGCGCAGGCGGCGCCTGAGGTCGTTGCCGATGATCAGCGTCGTGCGGCTCAATCGCGGAGGCTCCTGCCGGTCATCTTGAGGAACACCGCCTCGAGGCTCGGCGACTTGATCTTCAGGTCGGCGACATGCAGCCTGTGGGCGAACAGCCGCTGCATCATGGCCGGGATGTCCTGCGAATCGGCGAAGGCCAACATGGCGAAATCGTCGGACACCGACAGGATCTCGATGCCGGCGCCGGACGGAGCCGGGATGGCCTCGGAGAAGGCGGTGGCGCTGAACTCGCCGCTGACCTCGACGATCTCCTTCTCGCCGACGATGCGGATGAGCTCGGCCAGCGTCCCCGTGGCCAGGATCTTCCCCTGGTCCATGATGGCGATGCGCGAGCAGGTCTGCTCCACTTCCGCCAGCTGGTGGGTGGTGAACACGACCGAGGTGCCTTTTCGGCCGACTTCGCGGATGATGTCCAGGATGCTGACCTTGGCCTGGACGTCGATGCCCACCGTCGGCTCGTCCAGCAGCAGGAGCTCGGGTCGGTGGACCAGGCCGATGGCGACGTTTAGGCGCCGCTTCATGCCGCCGGAAAATTTCTTGACCGGCTCCCTGGCCCGCGTGCTCAGCTCCACCACCGCGAGCAGCTCCAGCGCCCGCCGCTTCAGTTCCTTCTCCGGGATATCGTAGAGCCCGCCCCAGAACAGCAGGTTCTCCAGGGCGCTGAGGTCCTCGTAGAAGGCCATCTCCTGCGGAACGATGCCGATGCGGTTCTTCAGCCGCCGGTCAGCGAACAGGTCCTGGCCCCGGAAGGCGACGCTGCCGCTGAAGTCGCGCAGGGTACCCGAGAGGATGGAGATCAGAGTCGTCTTGCCGGCGCCATTGGGGCCGAGCAGGCCCAGAACCTCACCCGGGGCCAGGTCCAGGCTGAAATTGGCCAGGGCCGTGGTCTCGCCGTAGCTCTTGCCCAGGTTCTTGATTTCCAGGATTTTTTGCTGCATGAAACCATTGTAGCACGAACGGGGGATGGGGAAAACATTGACTGCCGGGCGCGTCATCGGCTACACTCATGGCCGGAGACCGGCGCCGGAGCGGCGCGCAAGTATTTCCGACCCGGGTTGTCTAATCTATATGCTTCATGCAGCAAAATCAAGCCCTTTGGCCTTTTCCAGGCCAGTGGGGTGCCCGTGAGCGGTCAAAGAGACGACCGCCAATTAATCGCCCAGGCCGCCGCCGGCGACCGGCAGGCCTTCGCCGAGCTGGTGCGCCGGCACCAGGGCTGGGTGCTGCAGCTCACCTATCGCTATACCCGCGACCGCCAGGACGCCGAGGAGCTCGGCCAGGAGATCTTTTTCAAGGCCTGGCGCAGCGCCTCATCGTTTCGCGGCGAGTCGGCGTTCTCCACCTGGCTGTACCGCCTGGCGGTCAACGCCTGCCTGAACCACCGGCAGAAGATCAAGGCGCGGCCGGTCCCCGTCTCCCTGGCCGGCGATCCGGAAGGGGGGGAGCCCCAGACGACCGATGTCCTGGTCGTTGCCGAGCGCGAGGCCCTTCTGAGGGAGGCCATGTCCGCGCTTCCGGCGCGGCAGCGCCTGGCGCTGGCCCTGGCCAGCTTCGAGGACAAGTCGTACGAGGAGATCGCCGAGGTGATGGACGTTTCGGTCGCCTCCGTCGAATCGCTCCTATTTCGGGCGCGGCGGAAGCTGGCCGCTGCCCTGAGGCCTTTGCGGAGCCGGGGGGAACTATGAGCGCAAGTTTTCCTGCCGGATCCTGTCTAAGGGGGAGGAAATGAAGATGCGTTGTGTAAAAGCGAGAAAAAGCGTTTCGCGGGAACTGGACGGACGGCTGGCCCCGGCAGCCCGCGCCGCGTTGCAGGAGCACCTGCGCTCCTGCGCCTCCTGCCGCGAGTGGCGCGAGGAGCAGTCGTGGCTGCGCCACCTGTTGGCGACTCCCCGGCCATGCGCACCCCGTCCGGGCTTCCACGACGCCGTGATGGCGCGGATCGCTTCCGCTCCGCGCCGCAGCCGGTTTTCGGCGTTCCCCTCGCCGTTTCTCCGGCCGGCCTTGCTGCGCGCCGCCGCCATCCTGGCGTTCACGGTCTCGGCGCTGTTCGGATATATTCTCGGTGCCCGGCTGGAGAGCGCCGAGCCGCTATCCGCCGCCGCGGCCGTCGGCCAGACGTTGAACCTGAACACCTTCGCCGACATGCCCGGCGATTCGTTCGGCGCCGTCTACGAGCGGCTCCTTCAGGGAGAACTCCGATGAAGCGCCGGATCCTGCCCATCCTGCTTGTGATCTCCCTGGGAGTCAACATCGGCTTCCTGCTGCATTGGATCCGGCCGCGCCTTGCTAGCGGCAGGGAGGCCGGGGCCGCGTCGCTGCGCGGCGGTGCGGCCGCCGCAGGATGGCACGCCGGCCCCATGAGGCGCCACCTGGGCCTGGACGCCGGGCAAGCCCGGCGCATGGAGCGCGAGCGTCGGCAGGTCCTGGCCCAGGTCGAGCCGCTGCAGGAGGAAATGCGCCGGCAGCGCCGCGCGCTGTTCGTCTTGATCAAGGGCGGAGCCGTTCGCGATGCCGACCTCGATGCCACCCTGGGTGAGATCGCCCGCCTGCAGGCGGCGATCGAAAAAAAATTCGTGCTGCATTCGCTGAAGGTGCGCAGTGCGTTTTCTTCGGAACAGCTGCGCAAGTACGATGGATGCCTGGAGCGCGGGCTCTGCGCGGGAATTTCTGCCGGGGAGTCGTGCCCGGCGCAACGGGAGGATCGGCGCGGCGCACGCCGGGCCTGCGCCAGCGAAGAATCGACAGGAAAACGATTTGGCAAGGCTAACAAAAACAAGGAGGTTTTGCCCGATGACACAAAAAAGAATCTTTAGAGTGCTGGCCCTGGCGGCTTTCGTCGCCATGGCCGTGATCGCTCCGCTGCAGGCCGCCCGCGGTTGCCAGATGAAGGACGAGCCTGGGATGATGAGGGGCAAGGGCTGCATGATGCTCCAGAGGCTCCCCGGCCTCAGCGACGAACAGAAGGCCAAGTTGGAGAAGCTTCATGCCGAGCACCAGAAGCTGATGGCCGCGGCCACCGCCGACATGAAGAAACTGGCCGAGGAATTGCAGGCGCTGATGAAGGACCCGGTCGATGTCAGGAAAGCCGAGGCCAAGATTGATGAAATGGCCAAGATGAAGGGCGCCATGCAGAAGAAATGCCTGGCCCACCGCCTGGCCGTGCGGGTGCTGCTCACCGGAGAACATAAAGCCAAGCTCGACTCGATGGGCTGTGGCATGGGGATCGGCATGGCCGGCGCCATGATGCACGGCCAGGGCGGCAGGATGAGCGGCTGCCGAGTGGACCGGAAAAGATGCAAAATGAAGGAAGCCATGAGAAGGGGCTGCAACCGGCCCACGGAGAAGAAGGCGGAACAGGAATAGCCTCTTCGCAGTTCGGAAATTCGCAGGGCGGCGGCGACGCCGCCCTTTTTTTTTGCCTCGACAGGCGGAAGCGATGTTGGTATAATGGATATCCGAGAGAGTGGGGTACGGCATGGCGGCGGAGTCCGGGAAGGCGCGCGTCTTTCGGGGCTTGGAGGTGGCGGCATGGTGAGACGATACGAACTGGCCGGCGGCAAGGTCGTGGAAAGCCAGAACGAGCGGAGCCCGATCCTGGTGTACGTCAATCCCAATGACAGCGAGAAGAAATACCTGGTCGAGGAACTGAAGCTGGATGAGCACACCATGAACTCATCGCTCGACCCCGACGAGCTCTCGCGCCTGGAGTTCGAGCCGGAGCACGTGGCCCTGATCTTCAAGCGCCCCAAGAATTACGCCGCCTGCGACAACTTCCTTTTCCGCGTCTCTTCCTTCGGCCTGTTCCTGTTCAAAGACAAGCTGGTGGTCCTGCTGGCCGAGGATATCCCGCTGTTCGAGGGCAAGCCGTACGTGCGCGGGCTGTCGCTGCCCAAGGTTATGCTGTCTCTGATCTACCGCTCGATCTTTCACTTCATCGAGCACCTGAAGATCATCAACATGCTCTCCGATTCCCTGGAGCAGAAGATCAACGCCTCCATGGAGAACAAGTACCTGCTCAATCTCTTCATCCTGGAGAAGAGCCTCGTCTACTTCCTGAACGCCATCAATTCCAACGCCATGGTCATCGACAAGATCAAGAACAACGCCGCCAAGATCGGCATCGACGGCGACACCCAGGAATTCCTCGACGACACCTACATCGAGAACAATCAGTGCTACAAGCAGGCCGAGATCTATTCCAACATCCTCTCCAGCCTCATGGATGCCCGGGCCTCCATCGTGGGCAACAACCTCAACGTCCTGATGAAAACGCTGAACATCATCACCATCACCATCATGATGCCGACCCTGGTGGTCAGCATCTTCTCCATGAACGTCAGCCTGCCGCTGATGCATGAGAAGGCGTTTTCCTTCTGGATCGTTCTGGGCCTGGCCCTGTTGTCCGGCATCGGCTTCCTGTTTTTCTGGAAGCGCAAGAAGTGGTAGACGGCGCCTCGGGCTCCCGGCCGGCAAGGCAACGCGCCGCGGGCGCGTGAGCGGCGCCGGGCTCAGGGAGCGGGCGCCAGGCCCAGGCCGGGAGGGTTTTCCGGGACCAGATCGCAGAGAGCCCGCTCGGCCATCTCGTCGATGACCACGGCCGGCCTCTCCTCCTCGATCACGTCCTTGAAGAAGCGCAGCCGCCAATCCCAAATGTAGACGATGCGGCGGAAACGCGGATTCAGCAGGGGTTTTAGCTGGTGGGCGAAGGAGTCGTGGACCATCACCATGCCCGGCAGGGGCGCCGTTGCGCACTCGGTGATCGTCTCGCGGACGTAGGGGCCCAGGGACCTCCGGGAACGAAGGGCCGTGACCTCGGCCGTCCCCCTGTACCTCAGGCGGATCGCCCGCTCGCGGTAATACTTTTTGTGCAGGGAGAGCATCTGGGCCAGGTCGCCCCCGGCCCAGTCGGTACTTTCGATGGCGAACTGGTCCAGGCTCGGTCTCGGCAGGCCGGGGAAGTCCGCCGCCAGCCGTCCCAGGATCCGTTCGTAGGCGAAGTAGGCTCCCAGCTCGTTCCAATGCGAGTCGGTGCGATTGTAGACCGTGTAGCGCTCCTTGGCCCGCTGCAGCTCCGGCCGGACGTCCAGCACCGGGAAGTCCTTCTCCCGCTCGAGCTCGGCCAGCAACTGGTCCAGCCGGCTGCGGGGGTGGAGTCGGCGGAACCGGCCGGGCATGTATTCGGGGTAAATCGTGCTCTTGTTGGGAACCACCAGGAAGATATAGCGGATGTTGCGCCCGGCCAGCCAGTCCCGGCGCTGGCACAGCGTCTGGCGCCATTGCCGCAGCTCCGACGGCGAAAGCGGGGTGAGCGAACGGTAGTAGTCCAGCTCGTCCCGGGTCTTGGTCTCGCGACCCATGAACAGCCAGCCCCGGCGCCCGACGATGACCTTGTCCGTCGGCGAAGCGTCGAACCATTGCACCATGAGCCGGTTGTGCCAATGCACCAGGTGGCTGCGTAGGCCGAAATGGTCGTTGAAATAGGATTCGGCTTGCCTGGGAAAATCCCAGGGGCGCGACCAGGAAAAACGCGGCACGGCCGCCAGCTTCCTTTTCTCGATCAGGGCCAGCGGCTGGGCGATGGTGAATACCATGTCGGCGAGCGGCAGAAAGATCAGTAGCAGGAAGAGCAGGGACAGGCCGCCGTTCTTCTTCAGGGAGAACAGCGGGCGCAGGCTCCCCCGGGCCATCAAGTTCCGTTCCGCTTTGTTCCGCGCCATGGTTAGAACCGGAAATAGATGAACGGGTTGTAGGTGGCCGTGGCCAGGCGCAGGGCGCTGGCCAGGAGAACGGCCAGGAGCAGGAAGGTGACGAGAAATCGGTAGCCGCCGCTGAACCAGGGGCGGGCCCTCTCGCCCGCTTTGCGGCAGAGGCCGGCGATCGCCGCCGGCAGGGCGGAGGCGACGGGCAGGGCGGCCAGCAGCGAGACGGCCAGCACGATCCGCATCTCCCCGTTGAGGTACAGGGACGGGTAAAACTGCAGCCCATTTCCCTGGCCGAAACCGAGCATGGAGCGCCAGAACCCGGCGGCGTGGGCGAAGCTCTCCGCGCGGAACAGCACCCAGCCGAAAACGACGACCGCCAGGGCATAGGCGGTCTGCAGCAATGCCCCCGAACGCTTCCATAGTGTTTTCAACGCCGATCGTTCCAGCATGATGAAGAGGCCGTGGTAGACGCCCCAGGCGATGAACGTCCATGCGGCTCCGTGCCAAAGCCCGCAAAGGAACATGGTGGCCAACATGGCCGGGTAGTAGCTCCATGACTCGATCCGGATACCCAGCCAGCGGTCGGCCTTGAGGCGGCGCGAGGCGGCATAGGCCATGGGCAGGAAAAGGAAGTCGCGCAGCCAGGTCGACAGGGAGATATGCCAGCGGGTCCAGAATTCGCCGATCGAGCGGGACACGTAAGGATAGTTGAAATTCTCCATAAAGCGGAAGCCGAACATCCGCCCCAGGCCGATGGCCATGTCCGAGTAGCCGGAGAAATCCAGGAAGATCTGCAGGGTGTAGCCGACGGCTCCAAGCCAGGCCACGGCGGCCGTCAGCTCGGGAACGGGGATGGCGAACACCCGGTCGACGATCCGGCCCAGGGCGTCGGCCAGCAGGACCTTCTTGCCCAGGCCGATGATGAAGCGGCGGACACCATCGGCCAGGAGCTCCGGTGTGGTCTCTCGCTCGCTGAACTGCCGGCGCAGGTGGGAGAAGCGGTGGATCGGACCGGCCAGCACGCTGGGGAAGAAGGCGATGAACAAGGCGGTATGAAGGAAGTTGCGCTCGGCGGGGACGACCCGGTTGTACACTTCGACCAGGTAGGCGATGGCCATGAAGGTGAAGAAGGATATACCCAGAGGCTGGTGCCATCCGGGGCCGATCGCCTCCGGAAGGCCAACGGCTCGAAGCAGCGGCTGCAGGTGGGAGATGATGAACTGGGCATACTTGAAGGCGGCCAGCAGGCCAAGGTTGAATCCCAGGGCGGCGGCCAGCAGGGCCTTCCTTCGGCCCGGCCCCGCCACCTTCTCGATGCCCAGCGCGAAACAGTGGTTGCCCAGGGCCGAGCCCAGGAGCAGCAACACCAGTCCGCCTTCGCCCCAGGCATAGAACAGCAGGCTGGCCAGCAGCAGGAACGCGTTCTGGGCCTCCCGGCGCATGAACAAGGAGAGCAGCAGGACGGGAGGCAGGAAAAGGAACAGGAAGATCGGCGTGCTGAAGATCATGGCGTGCCCTTGAGGGAGCGGCTCATTATACCATAGGTAGCGGGGCGCTCAGCGCAGGGCCAGGCGCAGGAGCCATCGCGGTTCGGCGCCATGACCGCTGCCGTCGGCGCGCAGTTCGAACTGGTAGAGATGACGGGCGTGCAGCTTCCGGAAGCCGGGCCGCCGCAGCCGGACCGGCGTGGAAACGCCCGGCGGCAGGCGCCGTCGCGCCAGGGGGGCATCGAAGAGGGTGACCGTCACGTCGAGCGTCTCCTGGCTGGAGCGGTTCTGCACATGCATTTCGACGGTCTTGAGCGGCAGCAGGCTGTCTATGCGCATGCGGTAGCGGGGACGACAGAGGCGCCAGCTCGCCCCTTCAGCGCCGGGCCCGGGCGCCGGAGAGAAATGGACCAGAACCGGGTGTCCGCGGGGTCCCGGAATGGAGTGAGCGCCGTCGGATTCCAGCCTGGGGAAAAGGCTGCCCAGCGCGAACGCGGCCAGGAATACAACGGCGGGGACCCAGCGTACGCCGAGGCGCGGGAGCGAACGCCGCAGCGGCGCAACGGCCAGGATGACCAGCAGCAGGAGCAGCAGCGGGAACACGATGTTCGGCAGGTAGCCGCGGTTGTCGGTCTTGATGAACGAGGGAAGAAGAGAGGGCAGATCGATGCGGCTGTTGCTCCACTCCTGGAACATGCGCCCGGCGCGCGCCAGCGTGTCATGGGTGGTGGGCTGGTAGAGGGTGAACGGGCGCATGACCTGGTAGGCGCTGACGAAAAGCGAATATAGCGGCAGGTTGAGGAACGCCTGCCGCAGGGGGCGGTTGCGGCTTTCCCGGTAATAGATCAGGGCCAATACCATCAGCGCCCAGGCCACGGGGGCCAGGTAGCGCCCCTGAGGGCAGTAGCCGGCGCGGATGGTCGAAAAGGCGTGGTTGAGAACGAACAGCCCGGCGGGCAGCGAGAGGAGCAGGTGCGGCAGGTAGCGCTTGAGGTTCCGCAAGGCCAGCAGCAGCCCGGGAAAAGCGAAGAAATAGAACGGATTGTAAAGAAGCAGGCCGTCGCGCTGGTCGAGGAAATAATCGAGCAGGGTTTCCCAGCGCAGGTTCAGCGTGATCTTCTTGAGGATTGTCTCGTAGAACGCCTGCGACTGCTCTGGGCTGAGCATGCCGTAGTAGACGGCATTGGGCGAGAAGGTGCCGTAGGCGCCGTGCAAGTAGAGGAAGAACAACACCTGGAAGAATACGGGAAAGGCGACCAGCATCAAGGCAGAGCGGTAGCGCTTGCGCCACAGCCAGTACGCGGCGAATCCCAGGGTGAGGGGATAGACGAACAGGGCGTACTTGACTCCCCAGAAGATGACGGCCCCCAGCAGCAAGCCGGCCCACAGGCAGCGCAGGTTCCCCCCCTGGGACTTGAAAAGGAGGATGTAGAGGGCGCCCAGCAGCAGCAGCATGGCCTGGAGCTCGGGGAAGACGTGGAAGGAGTAGAAGAACACCGGGGCGGTCAGGGAGAATACCAACACGACGAAGGCGGCCAGGCTGCGCGATCGCCAGAGCCGGAGGCAGAACAGGTAGACCAGAACGGCCAGCAGGGCCCCGAACAGCCCGAGGTACGAACGGGCCAGGAAATAGAGCAGCGGCGGAGAGACCTTGATCAGGAAGAACGGCAACAGGGTCAGGGAGACGCCGGGGAGGTGGTAGGAATAGATCTTCTTAAGGCCCTTGCCCCAGGTGCCGTGCGCCGGGAGCTTTTCGACGTCGAGGAATTCCCGGTAGCCGCCCCGGAAATACTGGTTGAAGACGTTGAGGTCGCCGTCGCGGGCCAGGGACTGGCTGATGGCCAGGTAGTGCGGCTCGTCGCCCACCAGGGAGACGCCCTGCCGGGTGACCAGGCCGGAGGACAGGATGAACAGCAGCTCCGCGCCGAGGAATACGGCCAGCAGCCTCCTTTTTAGGCTTAGGGAGTTGAAGCGCCGCAGGAACCTCCGCAGCCAGCGCCGTTCGCGGACGAGCCCGAACAGGGCGAACAGTGTCGCCAGCAGCAGCAGGTTTTCCACCCGGGCAGCGAAATCGCCGGCGTCCCAGTAGAACAGGCGCATCGGCCAGACCAGCAGCCCGGAGGCGAAGGGGCGCAACGGGCGGCGCCAGCCGGCCAGAGGCGCTCTCTTCGGCCATGGCAACAGGGTGACTAGGAAGAGGAGAGCCGGCAGCAGCCAGACGGCGGAAGGCCGGTGATGCGCCAGGAAGGTAGCGAGGCCGGCTCCGGTGAGCAGGTCGAACGCCAGGGGGGTCAGGCGCGCCGGCGGAAACACGATCGTCTTCAAACGAGGCGTTCTTCGAGGATCTGGACCAGGTCGAGCGTGGCCATGCCCTGGCATTCGGTCTCGGCGATGGCGTCATGGAACATGACCGAGCAGAAAGGACAGGAGGTGACCACGGCGGCGGCGCCACTGGCCTGCGCCTGCTCCAGCCGGCAGTGGCTGATGCGCCGGCCGCTCTTCTCCTCTTTCCACATGCCGCCGCCGCCGCCGCCGCAGCAAAAGCTGGTCTGCCTGGCGGCGGCCATCTCCCGCGGCCGCTCACCATTCAGGCGCTGCAGCAGGCGGCGCGGTGTTTCGTAAATGCCGTTGTAGCGCCCGAGGTAGCAGGGATCGTGGTAGGTGACGGGGGGGGCGCTGCGGGCGGCGACCCGGATGCGGCCCTGCTCCAGGAGCTCGTGCAGCAGCTCGCTGTGATGCAGGACCGCGTACAAGCCGCCCATCTTGCCGTATTCATTTTTCAGCACGTGGTAGCCATGGGGGCAGGCGGTGACGATGCGCCGAAAGCGGTAGCGGCCCAGCGTCTCGATGTTCTGGCGGGCCTGCAACTGAAAGAGGTATTCCATGCCGCTGCGGCGGGCCGGGTCGCCGCAGCACGTCTCCTCGTTTCCCAGGAAGGCGAAGTCGCAGCCGGCGTGCCGCAACACCTTCACCAGCGAGCGGGCGATCTTCTGCGAATGCTGGTCGAAGCTGCCGGCGCAGCCCACCCAGAGCAGGATGTCGCATTCTCCCTTGTCGCTGAGCAGGGGAATGCCCAAGTCCTTGGCCCAGTCACTGCGCGTTTCGGCGTTGATCCCCCAGGGATTGCCCTGGTTCTCGAGTCCGCGGTAGAGCGTCTGGAACTCGTCGGGAAACCTCGATTCCATCAGCACGGCGAACTGGCGCATGCCAATGATCTTGGCGATGTGCTCGTTGAGCATGGGGCAGACCTCCATGCAGGCGGCGCAGGTGGTGCAGTCCCAGACTTCCTCCTCGCTGATCACCTCGCCGAGGAGCTTCGGCAGCTCGGCCGGGCCGGCGCGCAGCCGGTCCTCCGAGTCGAGGAGATGATGCTTCAGCTTATCCAGCAGAGACTTCGGGGACAGGGCCTTGCCCGACTGGAACGCCGGGCAGACATCGTCGCAGCGCCCGCACTCGGCGCAGGAGAAAAGATCCAGAAGGTCCTTGCGGCTCAGGTCCGTGACCTGGGGCGTCCCGAACTTCTCCTGTTCTTCCAGGTTGACCAGGGGGATCTCGGCCTTGACCTCCATGTTCTGGAACAGCAGGTTGAGCGGGCCGGCGATCAGGTGCAGGTGCTTCGAATGCATGATGAAGACGCCGAAGGCCATGACGATCAGGATGTGCATCCACCACAGGAATTTGATCCAGGCCACCTGCGGCACAGCGGACAGCGACTCCGGCAGGCTGGCCAGGGCCAGGTTGGCCAGGAAATTAGCCGGGTAGAACAGAGCGCCGGGCCGGGTCATCTTGAACGCCTCGTAGTAGATGAAGCTGACCATCAGGATGAAGATGAAGCACAAAACGGTCAGCGACTGCCAGGAGGGACGCTCCAGGCTCTTGATGCGGACGATGTAGCGGCGCACGAAGAAATAGGCGACGGAAAGGACGATCAACCCGGCGAAGAGGTTGGCCGCGAAAAGCAGAATGGAATACAGGCCGCCATGGCCGAACAGGCTGAATCCCTCCCTGAAGCCCTCGGCCACGTGGTTGAGGGTGACGCCCAGGAAGACGAGGAAGCCCCAGAAGATGACGCCGTGGAAAAGGCCGGTGACCGGCCGCTGGGCGATGACGGGGATCTGGAAGAACACCTTGAACGCCGTGTGGCCCAGGCGCCGCCACGGGCGGTCAAAGCGGTCGACCTTCCGCCCGCGGGAGACCAGGCGAAGCTTCCGGAGGAATTCCTTGAGCGCCAGGCCGATGGCGAGCATCGCGGCGGCGGCGAACACGATCCTTTCGATCCCTGACAGCATGGCGGCCTCCTTCGCTCCGTCTAGCGGTTCATGTCAATCGTTCCCGGTGGCGCGGCCCCGGTCCTGGATCACTCATCCTTCAGCCAGCTGAAATCGGGATAGAAGGGGTTTTCCAGGTCGATGTGGCCGGAGAGGGTCTTGCTTTCGTTGCCATCGACGAGGAACTGGACCTTTTCGATCTCCCGGAAGTTGTAGCACAGGTTGTCGACCAGGAAGTAAATGAACTGCAGCTCGGCCGTGGAGCCGCTGGGGAAATCGCGGTTCAGACGCTCGTTGAAGTCGAGGACGAGCATTTTCTTGCTGTCCAGGTAGAACAGGCTTCGCAGTTGGGTGCCGCCGGGGGCCGGGGTGATGTGCTCGCTGTCGCCGGCCAGGAGGAGGGAGACGAATTTCCTGTAGAGTTCCTCCCGGATCTCCGGGACTTCGACCTCGCGCTGGACGGGCCGCATGTAGGCCGAGGTTTCGCTCAGGAAAAACAGCTTCACCTTGATGAACTCGGCCATGCCCTGCTCCGTGGCGACCGCCTTGGTCACCCGCTCGGGCTCGAAGGCCGCCGGCTTCTTCCGCAACAGCAGCAGGGCCGCGACCACCGTGACCGTGAGGACGGCCACCGAGACGGCCACGATCATCCGCTTTTTCCGCGTCATTTCGGGATGTGGTTGTAATAATAGATGAACTTGCTGATGCCGTTGTAAATGGCGAAAGCCACCTTGTCCAGGAAGTCCTCGCTCTGCAGCTTCCGTTCTTCGCTGGGATTGGAAATGAAGACGGTCTCGACCAGGACGGCGGGCATGGCGGTGCGCATCAGCACCCGGAACGGGGCCTGCTTGACGCCGCGGTTGCGCGTACCCAGGAGTTCGTTCAATTCGTTCTGGATGTATTCGGCCAGCTTGCTCGATTCACGGATGTGCTCGGTCTGGGCCATGTTCCAGAGGATCATCTTCAGCTCGTCGTTCTGGATGGACTCGCCCAGGTCGACCATGCTCTGGTTCTCCTTGCGCGCCAGTTCCAGGGATTCGGTGTCGGTAGCCTGCAGGCTGACGAAAAAGGTCTCGGAGCCGTAGGCCGACTTGCGGAAGGAGGAATTGGCATGGATGGAGACGAAGACCTGGGCCAGCTGGTTGTTGGCGATGGAGGCCCGGGTGTTGAGCGAGACCTCGGTGTCCTTGTCCCGGGTCATGATGACGCGCAGGCCGGTCTTGCTCTCGATCAGCTTCTTCAACTTGAGGCCGATCTTCAGGGTGACGGTCTTTTCCTGCAGCTTGGAGCGGCCGATGGCCCCCAGGTCCTCGCCCCCGTGGCCGGGATCGATGCAGATGGTCTCTATGGGCTTGGGCTTGCTCACGGCGGTCGGCGGGGATTCCTGCGCCGGGGGCGGCGGCTCGCTCTCGGGAAGCGCGGCCGGCGGCGCCTCGCTCACCGCCTTTTCCCCCGGGATCAGGTCGAAGACGACGCGGAAGGGCTTCTCCAGCACGAAGCTCTTCTTGACCGCCGTCGGGCGCTTGAACACGACGGTAAACACGCTCTCCCCGGAGCGGTAGGCGTGAATCACCCGGTCCAGCAGCTGGGAGTTCTGTACGGCGGGGGATGCGGAACTGAAATCAACCCGGCCGGGAAGGCGCACCTCGAGCCGATCGGGATGGCTCTGCACCGCGTAGGTGAAGCTGCGGTCGGCCTGGAAGACGATGCGCGTGAATCCCTCGTGGTCGAACGAACGGAAGCCGACCGACAGCGGGAGGAGCAAGACGGGAAGGGCAAGAAGCGCGGGAAATAAAAAGCCTGCCTTTGTTCGTATGTTCATTAGACGAAACCAAGCGCGAAAGTGGAGGCGGCGGGAATCGAACCCGCGTCCAATAATGACTCCATTGAAGATTTTACAGACATAGTCTGTTTTCAGTACGACCGGCGGCCCTCAAAACAGACAAAACAGGCCACCGTCGGCCCTCACATGTTTTCGCGCCGCGACGCAGCGGGCGCTCGTCTCGGCGCTAGCCCGCAAGGTGACGCCCCGGCCCGCCCGCGGGCGAGACAGGCCGGAACGGCAGCGTATGGTTTACGCTGCGAGTGCGAAGTTGTTTGCTTCTCTTTTTTTGAGCAGTTTAGCGAGATACTCGGCTCCGTCCGCCTCTTCAATTTCGTCAAAACTGTCGAAACCGGTACGCCCCCAACCTGGGGAATGGCGGGGCCGACGAGACTCGAACTCGCGACCTCATGCGTGACAGGCATGCGTTCTAACCAGCTGAA
>JAFGST010000008.1 GCA_016934475.1 Candidatus Aminicenantota bacterium
AGAAGAGGATGTCGCCGCCGCGGTAGGGCAGGCGCAACTCCTCGATCTTCTCCTGGCTGAACCCGGTCAGGCCCAGGGCCATGCCTTGCGGGGAGAGCTCCAGGCACTCCCCCGACCCGGCGCGGAAGAAGAGGGCCGGGGTGTGGCCGGACCGGGAGAACACCAGCCGCTTCTCCTTCAGGTCGAAGCGCACCAGGTTGATGGTGATGAAGGTGACCTTCTCGAAGGAGCCCCTCAGGCTGAGGTGGCACTCGTGCAGGATGGCCGCCGGCTCGCGGCCCGTCTTCTGCAGGCAGTTCATGATGCCCTTCAGCTCGGCCATGTAGAAGGCGGCCTGCGCCCCCTTGCCCGAAACGTCGGCCACCAGCACCGAGAGGTGGCTGCCGGGCTGGTGAAAGTAATCGAAGTAGTCGCCGGCGATCTCGGTGGCCGGGATGTTGACGGCGGCGATGTCGAACTCGGGGCAGGCGAAGTGGTCGGGCGGCAGCAGCTTCAGCTGGATGCCGCGGGCGATGCGCAGCTCCTCCTCCAGGCGCTGTTTCTCCTTCTCCTCGCTGAGCAGGCGGCCGATGCCCGAGGCCATGTCGTTGAAGGAGTCGGCCAAAAAGTGCATCTGCTCGCGCGACTTGATGCGGATGCGGTAGGAGAAGTCGCCGCGGCGGATCTTCTCCGTCGCCTTGGTCAGCTCGTTGACGGCGCGGGTGATGACGCGCACCATGCTCAGGCCGATGATGAAGGAGACGACGATGAAGAAGCCGAACAGGCCGAGCATGAAGCGCACCAGGGTCGAGATGGGAAAGACCGACGCCTGGCTGTCGCCCCGCTGCAGGGCCTGCAGCTCCTTCTGCGTCTCGTCCAGCCTCTGGCTCAGGCGCATCAGCTCGACGGCGCCGCCGCCGGCCTGGATCTCCTTCTCCAGCCTCCGGACCTGCTTCTCCAGGACGGCGGCGCGGTCCGAGGTCTTCAGCTTCTGCAGGATCTTCGAGAAGTCGTTGATCAGCATGAACAGGTTGAACTTGAGCGTGGGCCTGCCGCCCTTCAGCTCGTCGAAGTCGTGGTAGCGGAAGGTGTAGGGGAAGGGGAAATGGTACTTCTCGAAGGCGGTGCTGTCCCCGGCGTCGAGGCGCACCGTCATCTCGTTGGCCGTGGCCCCGGAGATGGCATTGCCGCCGGCGCCCATGAACATGACCTTGAAGTCGCCGATGCGCGGCATGGCGTCGAAGAACTCCTGGTCAATCGCTTCCAGGATCAGGGCGGCGAACTCGCCGCGGCGGAGATGCACGCCGTGGTACAAGGCGCCGTTGACCTTCAGGTAGCCCGAGCGGAACTGCCCCAGCGGGCCGTTGGGATCGAAAACCTTCAGCGGCAGGTCCTCGGGATAGGCGAAGAAGGACTCCAGGCGGCCGTCGCGCTCGCGGTAGAAGGCGAGCTTCAGGAAGCGCGGCTGGCGGCGGCGGAAGCGCTCCACCTCCTGGACGATGCGCTTCTCGTCGGCCAGGCCGACGTAGTAGCCGGCACTCTCGTCGAAGTTGCGGATCTCGTTCTGCATCAGGTTGTCGAAGATGGCCGAGTTATACTGGTAGATGATGATGTTGGTGATCAGGTAGAAAAAGACGGTGATGAGCACGATGGGGGTGACGATAAAGAACAGGGAGGAGATGATCAGGCGGTTGCGGATCTTCCACAGCAGGTGGCGGCGGGCGATGCCCAGCAGGCGCACCAGGCCGAGGATGACGGTGAGCCACAGGAAGAACGAGAGGGTGCTGCGCTTGAAAAAGAAAAAGCAGACGAGGGTCCACGAGGCCGACAGGATGATGGCGACGTCCAGCTTGCGCAGCTTCTTCAGCATCGGCTGCGATTATATATCGGAAAGCGGACCATTTCAATTAATAAGACGAATTATTTTGTTCATCGGATCCTACAAAATCCATTCAACTCATAAAACTAAAACTCCAAATCCCAAGCACCAAATTCCAAATAAATTCCAAGTTCCAAATTCCAATGTCCAAAACAACAGCCCTTACAATTTTTTCTTTTCGTTTGGGTCATTGGTGCTTGGTGCTTTTTTGGAATTTGGGATTTGTGATTTGGAGCTTTATTCCTACTTTATGCCGAGCTTATTCACCAATTCACCCACGATCTCCGTCGCCGGGCCCTGCAGGAAGACGTCGGAGATGGGCGTGAAGTTGGACTCGCGCAGGTTGATCTCGACCAGCTTGGCGCCGCGGGACTTGGCCAGGACCGGGATCTGGCAGGCGGGCTGGACCTCGCCGCTGGAGCCGACGATCAGGAAGAGGTCGGCCTTGGAGGCCTCCTGGTAGGAGCGCTTCAGCGCCAGCTCGGGGATCCCCTCGCCGAAGAAGATGAAGTCGGGCTTGAGCAGCCCGCCGCAGGGACAGTACGGGGGCAGCTCGGCCAGGCGCTCGGGCCGCACCTCCTCGCGGCGGCCGCACTCAAGGCACAACAGCCGGCGCGAGTTGCCGTGGAACTCGATCACCTCGCGGCTCCCCGCCTCCTGGTGCAGGTTGTCGATGTTCTGGGTGATGACCGCCTGAACCCGCCCCGCCGCCTCCAGGGCGGCGATGCCGAAATGGGCGGCGTTGGGCCGCGCCCGGCCGCCCCGCCCCGCTTCGACGGGACCGAAGAAATCGTAGAAGATCTCCTTGATGCGCCGCCACGACCCTTCCGGATCGGCCAGGAAGCGGCCGATCTCGATGAAGGAGGGATCGACGCGGCTCCACAGGCCTCCCGGGCCGCGGAACGGGGGGATGCCGCTTTCGACCGAGATGCCGGCGCCGGTGAAGACGACGGCGTGGCTCGCCTGGCGCAACAGGGCCGCCGCTTGGGAGAGGCCTTCGGCCATGGCGGCTATTCCTTGAAGATGTATCCGAAGCGGTAGGTCATGGCGATGTAGAGGACGCTGGCGCGCAGATGGGTGGAGGGGTCCGCGCCCAGGGCGAAAAAGCCGTCCTCCAGCCAGTCGGCGCGCTGCCTCTGGTAGGAGAACTCCACCAGCAGGTGGGGGGAGAACTCGCAGCCCAGCCCGGCCGAAAAGCTGCTCACGGTGACCGGGTCTCCGCCGACGTCGGCGTACAGCTGGCGGTCGCGCGCGGCGCCGCCGCGGAAGTACAGCCTCCAGGAGCGCAGGGGGCGGACGATCTCCGCGCCGAGACGCAGGTTGCGCACCCGCCCCTGGGCCGTCGGCCAGGAGTCCTTCTGCGGAAAGGGCAGCGAGGCGGCATCGTAGTAGCCGCTGATCGTGCCCTCGTGCCAGTCGACCTCGGAGTACTCTCCGACCAGCGACAGCCAGGGCAGCGGCCGCAGCAGGACGCCCAGCGCCGCCTGGGCCGGGATGGTCACGGCGGCCAGGCAGCTGTCCTGCGCCGGATTCACCTCCCGGCCCTCGCTGTCGACATCCCAGGAGAGCCTCGCCGATTCGATCTTGCCGCGCAGGCCGCTGTGCCAGGTCAGGCCGAGGCGCACGAATGGGAAAGGGGTCCACAGCGCCCCGACGATGACGTCGCGGCCCAGCAGTTTCTCGATGTACTGGCGCTGCCACTGGGCGTCGGGGTCCTGGAAATGGAAATTCATGCTGCCGGAGCCGAAGAACTGCTGCAGCGTGGCGCCCAGGAAGAAGCGGCCGCTCAGCGCCGCGGCGGCGGAGAAGGCCAGCACGTCGAAGCCCTCGCCGCCGCTGAAGGTCATCGTGGTCTCCTTGGCGTCGAAGCGATCGTAGAGGTAGGTGAGCGTCTCGCTCATGGAGCCCTTGAAGCCGTAGGGGATGTAGCGGTAGTAGCCCAGGGCGAAGGTGCAGGGCCGGCCCAGGATGACCGCCGGCGCCGAGAGGGCGAAGAAATCGATCTGGTTCAAGCGCGAGGAGAAGTCGCGGGTGTACAGGCGGGTCTCCCGGGGTCCGGGGAGGGACTGCAGGTCGTATTCATGCTCCTGCGAGGAGGTCTTGTAGCTGAGGTAGAACTCGGGTCCGCGCAGGGCCGCCAAGCCGGCGGGATTCCAGAAGGCGGCGGTCAGGTCGTCGGCGACGGCGGTGAAGGCGTTGCCCATGGCCCGCGCCTTGGCGCCGTAGGTGAAGTTGTAGAAATTGTACCAGGGCTTGTATTGGGCCGGAGCCAGCAGCGGCGTTAGGAGAAGCAGAAGTAGAACCAGAAGGCGTATTCTCATTTCTGGTTCCTATTAAACCCTTGTAAGACTAAAATTCCAAGCACCACGCACCAAATTCCAAACAAATCCCAAGTTCCAAATTCCAATGACCCAAACGAAGGCGCTTTCATGTTACTTGGACTTCTCAATGATTGAAGAAAAGATCTTTTTTAACTCATCAGACTCTTTGATCAACTTCTCCCCTGCAGAAGTATGAGCCATATCATTGGTTTCGACAAGGAGCTTAAGCCAATAAGAAGATTCCTTGGCTTCTTTTCTGCAAATTTTTATTCTCATATTGAAATCCTTTTTGCTCAAAGCCTCATTTGCCTCGATACAGTTAGCCCCAACAGACCCAGAAGAGCGAATGACCTGCTTGGAATATTCAATGTTTGCGGAAGTCTTGGGAATCTTCTTTAAAAATTGAGCAACATTCCTTGCGAACTGAAAGGTTCTTTCCTCTAGATCATACATGGCTTCTATCTCTTCGTTTTGGTCATTGGGTCATTGGTATTTGGTGCTTGTTTGGAATTTGGTGCTTGGAACTTGGTGCTTCAGTCCTA
>JAFGST010000077.1 GCA_016934475.1 Candidatus Aminicenantota bacterium
CGTCCCCTTGCGCGGGAAGAGCCCGAAGATCTTCGCCGGCCGCGTCGCCACCAGGTCGACAAAGCGCGGCAGGGTGATCCGCCCGGCGCGGACGCCGAAGTTATAAAGCAGCGCCAGGCGGAGCTCGATGCCGCCGGTGCCGCCGGGGATCCCCGTGAAATCGTCCGCGCCATGGCGCCGCTTGTCCTCGAGAAGGAAGGGGCAGTGGTCGGTGCCGATCGCCTGCAGCAGCCCGGCGGCCAGCGCCTGCCAAAGGACCGCCTGGTGCTCGCGCTCCCGCAGGGGCGGGGACATGACCGCGGCGGCGGCCGCGTCGCCCCCCTGCCTATAGCGCCCCTCGTCCAGGATAAGGTACTGCGGGCAGGTCTCGGCGATGGCCGCCTGCCCCGCCTTGCGGGCCGTAGCCAGGGCATCGATGCCCTGGCGGCTCGACACGTGGACGACGTACAGGGGGACGCCGGCCAGGCGCGCCATGAGCAGGGCGCGGCCGACGGCTTCGCCCTCGACCTCGGCGGGGCGGGACTGGGGGTGGTAAGCCGCGGAACGCTTGCCCTCGGCCAGCAGCTTCCGCTGCAGGAAGGAGACCATGTCCCCCGACTCGGCATGGACCATGGTCAGGAAGCGCAGCCGGCTCGCCGCGTCGAGCACGGACAGGAACTCATCGTCATCCAGGCCGATCGTCCCCTTGTAGGCCAGGTAGGTCTTGACCGAGGCGATCCCCTCCCTGCGGCAGCAGGTCTCCAACTCGGGGAGCAGCCGCTCGTTCCAGGCCGTCACGCTCATGTGCAGCCCGTAGTCGCACAGCGATTTCGCCGCCGCCGCCTTGCGCTCGGCCAGGGCGCCCAGCAGCGATGCGCCGCGGGGTGGGGTGACGAAATCGAGGATCGTGGTCGTGCCGCCGGCCAGGGCGGCCCGGGTGCCGGAAACGAAGTCGTCGCTGGAAGTCCCCTCCGGGCTCTTCAACTCGAGATGGACGTGGGGATCGACGCCCCCGGGAAAGACCTCGCAACCCGCAGCGTCGATCACCGCGTCGGCGGAAGCATCGATCTTCTTGTCGACCGCCAGCACCTGCTCTCCGGAAAACAGGACGTCGCCCTGGAAAACCCGGCCCTCGGAGACGATCCGTCCGCCGCGGATGAGCGTCCCGGCCATGTCAGGAGAGGTCCCGCAGCAGGCCGGTGCGGTCATTGAACTCGCGGATCATCTCGTCCCAGCGCTCGACCTGGCCGAAGATGCCCGGCCAGACCTGCCGGTCGTACCACAGCCGGTTCAGGTCGGCGACCTCCTTGCCCTGCTGCTCCACCCAGGTGAAGTACTTCAGGTTGTGGACGGCCTTGCGGTCGCCGTAGGTCCATTCGCTGAAGAAATCCTCCTCCTGCCCCCACAGGCAGCGCTCGAGGTCGCAGGCCGCCTGCAGGGGGGTATAGGCGCCGCGCCCGGCCGTGAGTTCGGCCAGCCGCGACTCGTAGAGGTCGGTGGAATCGGTGGCCAGGGTGACGATGAGGTCGTCGCCGGTCATCTCGAAATGCTTCGCCGTCTTGACCGCGGCCAGGAGGTTGGCAATCGACGAGATTCCGAGCAGGGGCAGGGCCGCGATCAGCTCCCGCTCCAGGCCGATCGCGGCCAGGCGCTCATGGCCGGCCGGCTCGTTGAACAGGCGCAGGAGGCGCATGCAGTCCTCGTCGTCGATGGCGGCCACGGCGTCGGTGTTGCGCACGTTGTGGATCCAGGGGACATGCTTGTCGCCGATGCCCTCGATGCGGTGGCCGCCGAAGCCGTTGCGCAGCAACGTCGGGCACTGGAGCGCCTCGGAGGCCACCACCTTGAGCGCCGGGTGGCGCAGGCGCAGGGCGTCGCCGGCGGCGATGGTGCCGGCCGACCCGGTGGCCGATACGAAGGCGGCCAGGGACGCGCCGGGAGCGGCGCTGGCGCCGACGACCTCCTCGACGGCGGCGGCGGTGTTGTGGTAGTGCCACACGGCGTTGCCGAACTCGTCGAACTGGTTGAAGATGACGCAGTCGGGTCGCGTCTTGCGGATCTCCCAGCACTTGTCGTAGATTTCCTTGACGTTGGACTCGCAGCCGGGGGTGGCGATGACCTCGGCGCCGATCCCGCGCAGCCAGTCGAAGCGCTCGTGGCTCATCTCCTCGGGCAGGATGGCCACCGCCGTGCAGCCCATCAGGTAGGAATCGAAGGCGCCGCCGCGGCAGTAGTTCCCGGTCGAGGGCCAGACCGCCTTGTGGTAGGTGGGATCGAAGCGGCCGCTGACCAGCACCGGCGCCAGACAGCCGTAGGCGGCCCCCACCTTGTGGGAGCCCGTGGGGAACCACTTCCCGACCAGGAACACGATGCGCGACCGCACCCCGGTCAGGAGCGATGGCAGTTCCAGGGCGTTGACGGGGCCGAAGCGGCCGCCCTTCTCCCGGGGCTCGTTCTTCCAGGTGATGCGGAAGAGGTTGAGGGGATGGAGGTCCCATAGGCCGATCTTTCTCAGCTCACGCCGGATCTTGTCCGGCACTCTCTCCGGATCACGCTGTTCGGAGAACATCGGCAGAATGATGCCCTTCTCGCGGAAGCGGACGACGGTCTTCTCCAAAACGGCGGGATCGACGACGCGGTCGATGATCTCGATCATGGAGCGGCTCCTTCGGGCCATTTTCACGCCAAAGCTGGCGGCTGTCAAGAGCCAGCGCCTGACCTTGGCGGACGGCCGACGGCGTACGACACACGGTAAAAGCAAAGCACCAAATCACAAATCCCAAATTCCAAACAAGCACCAAGCACCAATGACCCAATAATCCAAACGAGGAGAACGGCGCTCGTTGACGGGCAGATGAGCAGATGGGGCATCCGTCCTGGCCGCAATCTCTTGCTGTTCTCTTAACTCGTCTCCCCGTTTGCCCTTCTGCCCATCTACTTCTTTGTTTCGGACATTGAAATTTGGAAATTGGAATTTGTTTGGAATTTGATGCTTGGATTTTGGTGCTTTGATCCTACCTTATGCCGTGTACCGTACGCCTTACGCCAAGATCAATCCTTTCCTTATATGTTATAATTGCACTATGGCCAAAATCACGCTGACGCTACCGGATGGCAGGAAGATCGCGGCGGCTCCCGGCCAGAGCCTCCACGAGCTCAGCCGCGGCGCCGGCGGCCTGATCCTGGCTGCGCGGCTGGACAACGAGCTGGTCCCTCTCGACGTCGCTCCGCAAAGGCCCGCCGCGTTGGCATGGGTCACGTACGGCGAGAAGGCCGGGGTGGAGGCCTACCAGCGTAGCGCCTGCTTCATCCTGAACATGGCCGTCAGCGAGCTCTTCCACAACACGCGCCTGGTCATCGGCCACTCGATCTCCAACGGCTTCTATTACGACTTCTCCTGCGGCATCCCCGTCACCCAGGAGTTGCTCAACGAGATCGCGGCCCGCATGCGCGAGATCGGCGGCCGCGACCTCCCCTTCCGCCGGCGGCGGCTGCCGCGCCGCGAGGCCGTCGCCTACTTCGCCGACCGCGCCATGAGCGACAGCCGGCGCCTGGCCGAATGCTCGCCCGCCGAGACGGTCCAGGTCTACGAGTGCGGCCGCTACGCCAACCTTGAGATCTACCCGCTGGCCTTTTCCACCGGGGCCGTCTCGCGCTTCGAGCTGAAGTCAACCAGCCCGGGATTCGTCATCCTCTTCCCCGAGCCCGAGGACTTCGCGGTCAACAGCCACATCGGCAAGACGCGCAAGCTCTTCCAGATCTACCAGGAGAGCAAGGAATGGGGCAACATCCTGGGCGTCAGCGACGTCGGGCGCCTCGACCAGATCATCGAACGCGGCGGCGTCTCCGAGATCATCAAGGTGGCCGAGGCCCTGCACGAGAAGAAGATCGCCCGCATCGCCGACACCATCACCGAACGCCGCGACGACCTGCGCCTGGCGCTGGTGGCCGGCCCTTCGGCCGCCGGCAAGACCACCTTCTGCAAGCGCCTGTCGGCGCAGCTGCAGGTCAACGGCGTGCGGCCGTTGGCCCTCTCCATGGACAACTACTTCGTCGACCGCGAGCTCTGCACGCGCGACGAGAGCGGCGAGTACGACTTCGAGGCCCTGGAGGCCCTCGACCTGGAACTGTTCAACCGCCACCTCTCCGACCTGCTCGCCGGGCGCGAGGTGCCCGTGCCCCGCTTCGACTTCGAGACCGGGCGGCGCGCCTCGGGGCACCGCCTCACCTGGCTCGAGGACGACCAGGTGTTGCTGATCGAGGGCATCCACGCCCTGAACCCAAGGATCAGCACCTCGGTCGAAGAGCGCCACAAGTTCCGCATCTACATCTCGGCGCTGACCCAGCTCACCATCAACGACCACAGCCGCATCTCGACGACCGACACGCGCATCCTGCGGCGCATGGTCCGCGACAGCCGCTACCGCAACTACAGCGCCGCCCAGACCCTGAAGCGCTTTCCCTCGGTCATCCGCGGCGAGCGGCGCAACACCTTCCCCTTCCAGGAGAACGCCGACGTGATGTTCAACTCGGCGCTGGTTTACGAGCTGGCGGTGCTGAAGGACCTGGCCGTGCCCCTCCTGGAGAAGATCCCCCGCGACGACGAGACCTACCCCGAGGCGCAGCGGCTGCTGACCTTCCTGATGCTCTTCCGACCGGTCGCCGCCGACGAGGTGCCGCCGACGTCGATCCTGCGCGAGTTCATCGGCGGCTCCAGCTTCCGCTACTGAGCCAGCCGCTTCCAGAGCCGCGCGGCGCCGGCGCGGGTCAGGGCCAGGACCTCCTCCTCGTTCACCGTCAGGACGCGGCGGTTCTCCACGATCAGCCGGCCGCGGGCGATGACGCTGTCGACGTGCCGCGAGCCGAGGCCGTAGAAAAAGTGCGTCAGGAAATTCTCCTCGCTCACCGGCGTCGGCGAGGGATAGTCCAGGATGACCAGGTTGTTCTCGCCGTCGCCGCCGACGCCGTTCTCGTGCAGGTAGTCGTGGACGCGGCGCAGGCGGCAATAGACATCGGCCATCTCGGCGCGCTCGGCGTCGATACCCCCGAAATAGGCGGCCCGCGCCGACTGGATCATGTCGGAGTGCAGGCCGTCGGTGCCGAGCATGATGCGGCTGCTCAGGCCCTCGCCGCGGAAGAACCCGACGCGGTTGTTCAGGTTGCTTTCCATGTTCTCGGCCAGCCAGGCCACCGAGCCCTTCAGCAGGGCGCGCTCGCCCTGGTCCAGGTGCAGGCCGTGCACCAGGATGGTGCGCGGCAGCTCCAGCACCCCGGCCTCATGGAAGCGCTCGACGACCCGGCAGCCATGGCGGGAAAAGGTCAGCTCCTGGTCGATGGTATCCTCTGCGGCGTGCACGTGAATGCCCGTCAGGTACTTGGAGGCCAGGGCCACGGCCTGGGTCAGCAGCTCGTCGCCGACGGTGAACGAGGCATGCAGGCCCACAAGGCAGGGTTGTCCCGCCGCCAGGCGGTTGCCGGTCTCGGCCAGCCCTTTTTCGCGCACCGCCTCCCCGTCGCGGTCGGAGAGCTCCAGGCAGGGCAGGACGCCGACGCCGACCTCGGCGAAGGCGCCGGCGACCGCCTCCAGCGAGCCCTCGACGGCGTTCGGCGACGAGTGGTGGTCGATGACGAAGGTGACGCCGTTGCGGGCGCACTCCAGCGCCGTGGCCAGCGCCGAGAGCAGGACCAGCTCGGGATCGAGGGCGCGGTCCAGCTTCCACCACACGTCCTGCAGCTTGTGCCGGAAATCGGCCGGCGGGTGCGCCGGCGGCGGCATGCCCCGGGCCAGGGCCGAGTAGGCGTGGTGGTGGCCGCAGGCGAAGGAACGGGTGACCAGCTTGTCGCGGCAATCCAGCACCCGGTCCCCCGGGGCCGGGTCGGCCGGCAGCGCGGGGATGAACTCGAGGCCGCCGTCGTCGCCGCCGTCCACCCGCAGGTGGCCGCTGCTGAACTTCAGCGTCCGCCAATCGACATGCGTGGCATTCTTCAGGTATAGGCTCACGTTGGTTTCTCCTGACGCTCCATGGGCAGCCGGAAGCGGCGCCGGCCGTCGAAACGAAAGAGGGCGTTGGCCACGGCGGCGGCGGTCGGCACCAGCCCGATCTCCCCGACCCCCTTGGCGCCGTAGGGCCCGTGCTCGTCGGCGACCTCGACGCCGATCACCTCGATCGGCGGCACCTGGTGGGCCCGGAACAGCCCCAGGTCGGCCAGGCGGAAGCTGGCGGGCAGGCCGCCGCGCAGGGGCAGCTCCTCGCTCAAGGCGAATCCCAGCCCCATGACCACGGCCCCCTGCACCTGGCCCTCGAACAGGGTGGGATTGACGATCCTCCCCGCGTCATGGGCGGCGACCACCCGGGAGATCCTTCCCTTCTCGTCGAGGATCACCAGCTGGGCGGCATAGCCATAGGAAAAGTGACTTACGACCGGTCCCGGGCTCTGCAACGGGGTCGTCCAGTCGCAACGCCAGCTCCCCTCGTAGACCCGGCCGGCCAAGGCCGCCAGAGGATGCTTTTTCAGGTCACGCTTCAAGCCGGCGGCGGCAGCGATCAGGGCGTTGCCTACGAGCGACGTGGCCCGCGAGGCGGTGGTCATGCCGCTGCGCGCTTCCGAGGCGGTGTCGACGCGCACCTCGATGAGCGCCGGGTCGAGTCCGGTTTCCTGGCAGAGAACCTGGCGGGCCACGGTGTGCACTCCCTGGCCCATCTCGGTCCAGCCGTGATGGATGATCACTTTCGCGGCGGAAACGATCTCGATCTTCACCCGCGACTCGTCGGTCATGCCGTTGCCGATGCCGGTGTTCTTGATGCCGCAGGCCAAGCCGGCCGTCCCCGCCTTGCGGAACTCGTCCCGCAGGACCTGGAGGCAGGCGCGCACGCCGACGCCGGCGCCCAGGACCTGGCCCGAGGCGGTCATGCGCCCCGCGTCCAGGGCGTTGTCGTAGCGGAACTGCCAGCGGTCGAATCCCCCTTTTTCGCAGAGGATGTCGACGCAGCCTTCCATGGCGAAGGTCACCTGGTTGACGCCGAAGCCGCGCATGGCGCCGCAGGGCGGGTTGTTGGTGTAGACCGCCCTGGCCTCGATGTCGACGGCCGGCACGTGGTAGGCGCCCGTGGCGTGTCCGGCGGCCCGTTCCAGCACCTTGGCCCCGACCGAAGCGTAGGCACCGCTGTCGCCGACGATGCGCGCCCGCAGGGCCGTCAGCCTGCCGGCGCCGTCGCAGCCCAGCGCGTACTCCATCACGAAGGGGTGGCGCTTGGGATGCATGCGCAGCGACTCGGGGCGGCTCAGGCGCAGCCGTACCGGCCTGCGGGTCAGGAAGGCGAAGAGGGCGGCGTGACCCTGCACGGTCAGGTCCTCCTTGCCGCCGAAGGCGCCGCCGCAGGCCACCTGGATCACCCGCACCTTCTCCTCGGCCAGGCCGAGCAACGAGGCCACCTGCCGCCGGTCTTCGTAGACGCCCTGCCCCTGCGAGTACAGCCGGACGCCGCCGTCCTCGGGCAGGGCCAGGGCCGCCTCGGTCTCCAGGAAGGCGTGCTCGATCATGGGGGTGCGGAAAACGCCGGAGGCGGTGAAGGTCGACGCCGCCAGCAGGGAATCGACGTCACCGCCGCGGCGGATGACGCAGCGCTCCAGCAGGTTCCCCTTGTCGTGTACGCGGACGGGGCTGGCCTCGGCCTCCAGGGGATCGGTCAGCGGCTCGAGGACCTCGTACTCCACCCGGACGGTCGCCGCGGCGGCCCGGGCTTCCGCCTCGCTGGCGGCGACCACGCCGGCCAGGACGTCGGCGCCGCTGCGCGTCGTCTCCCCCTCGGCGACCATCAATGGCCAGTCGGCGACAATGAGCCCGGTGCGGCGCTCCCCGGGGACGTCGGCGGCGGTGAACACCCGCAGCACACCGGGCATTGCTTCCGCCCCGGCGGTGTCGATCTTCCTGACCCGGGCACGGGCATGGGCGGAGAACGCCAGGGCGGCGAAGGCCATGCCGGGGACGCTCAGGTCGGCGACGAAGGGGCGCCGCCCCACGGCGGTCTCCCAGGCCTCGTACTTCTCCTGGCGGCCGCCGATGCCCCGGTTGGGATCGGCCCGGGGCGGCCGGCCGCCGGCCAGGACCGCGGCGGCCGTCTCGATGGCTTCCACGATCTTGAGATAGCCGGTGCAGCGGCACAGGTTCAGCTTCAGCGCCTCCAGGATCTCCTGGCGGCTGGGCTGCGGGTTCTCCTGAAGAAGGATCTTGGTGCGCATGAGCAGCCCGGGGGTGCAGAAGCCGCACTGCACCGCCCCCCGGTCGGCGAAGGCTTGCCCCAGTGTCCGCCGCAGCTCATCGGGCAGACCCTCGAGGGTGACGACCCGCCCCCCCGCCACCTTTCTCATGGGCGTTACGCAGGAAAGGGCGGGGCGCCCGTTCAACTCCACCAGGCAGGCGCCGCAGGCCCCCTGGCCCGAACAGCCGTCCTTGACCGAGGTGATGCCCATTTCCTCGCGCAAAAATCCAAGCAGCGGGCACTTGTCGTCCCCGGAATATTCGATGCGCTGGCCGTTCAGCTCGAACGAGATCATTGCGATATTATAACATATCGGACGTAATGGAACTGACGAGCTATCGTGACGCGTGACGAGTAGCAGCAATCGATCGACCTATGCTGCTCAAATCACGAATAACTAATTACGAATCACCAGGGAGAATTCATCCATTGCTGCTTCTCATCACTCATTGCTCATCACGTGTCACTTACGCTCATTACTTGGCCGCCACCACTGCTGTCCAAAATAAATCGTTTTTTGGACAGGCTGCAAGCACGGTAAAGGGTTTTGGGGCTGGCAGGCTCTCGCGCC
>JAFGST010000078.1 GCA_016934475.1 Candidatus Aminicenantota bacterium
CCATGGTCGTGCCGTCGAACTTCTCCATGCTGTCGCCCGGCGTGTGGTAGACGTCGCTCATGCCGGTGATGAAGAAGGCCCAGGGCCTTCCGGCCATGGCGAAGGCGGCGTGGTCGCTGCCGCCCGACATGCGGTCCATGCGCCGGGGCGTCTCGCGGTAGAGGATGTCAAAGCCCACGCTGCGGTTGGCCTGCTGCAGGGCTTCCAGCAGCTCGGGGGCCTCGGCCGCGAGGGAGAGCGGCAGAAAATTCTCGGGCTGGATCTTCTTCAGCAGCTCGTCGGCGCTGACGTTGAGCATGCGCGTCATGCGCCGCAGCCCCTTCTCGTCCCAGGGCCGGGCGACCATGTCCAGGTTGATGTAGGCCAGGGTGTCCTTCATGGGGAACAGGGGGTTCTCCACATACCAGCGCGAGCCCAGCAGGCCCTCCTCCTCGCCCGTCCAAAGGCAGAAGACGACGCTGCGCTTGGGCTTTTCCGGGTTGGCGGCCAGGGCGCGGGCCATGGCCAGGACGCTGCAGGCACCCGAGGCATTGTCCTCGGCGCCGTTGTAGATGTAGTCGCCGCGCCGCCCCAGGTGGTCGAGGTGGGCGCCGACGACCACCGCCTCCTTTTTGAGCTCGGGGTCGCGGCCCTCGACAAAGCCGATGACGTTGGCGCTCGGCAGCAGCTGGTAGCGCACCTGGTTGCTCAGGTGCAGGCGGGTGCCGGGCAGGGCGAAGGAGAGGGGCTTGTACTTGGCCGCGATCCTGTCCTTCAGCTCCTCGACCGTCCTGCCGCTCGCCTCGAGGATGGCGTCGGCCATGTCCCGGGAAACGCGGACCATGGCCCGTCCCTCCCAGGGCATGCCCCTGGATCCCGGAATGAGCAGCTTCTTGCGGTCATCGGGCAGGATGGGCTTCTCGTCGCGGATCCGCCGCCGGGCAACGATCTCGTCGTGGATGTCGCCGCCCTCAAGCAGCGAGTTCTTTACCACCAGCACGGCCAGGGCGCCGCGCTTGAAGATTTCCGAAAGCTTGGCCATGTCGCCGCCGCCGCGGCGCAGGAAGGGCGAGGCCGGGAAGTACCTGTCTTTCAGCTCCTTTTTCTGGAACGGCGAGGCGGGATCGTCCCTGCCCGGGGCCTCGGAGAGGATCATGACGATCCTGTCCCTGACGTCGATCCCGGCAAGGTCGTCGTAGCCGATCGCCTTTTCGCTGATGCCGTATCCGGCGAACACCACCGGCGCGCTCAGGTCCAGCATCAGGGAGGAGTCGAAGACGAAGTCGACCTGGGGCTGGAAGGGGCGAGAGCGCCGGGCCGGGCCGGCGACCGTTTCCAGGACCGCGCCGGGGGTCGCCTCCATCGCCTCCTTCATGACGAATTCCTGGAGGTAGCCGCGCTCGGGCTGGCGGACCGGCTTTCCGGGCTCGTGGCCGAACGGTCTCGACGCGGCACGGGGGATGTCTCCGCCCGGTTTCAGGCCCCACAGGGCGAAAAGGGATTGGGCGTAGGCGGCGGCGGTGTCGTAGCCGCGGGTGCCGACCTCGCGCCCCTCGAGCGTGTCGTCGGCGAGAAAGGCCATCATGGTCATCATGTCCCTGGCCTTGAGCGATTCGAAGCCGGGGCTGGCCTTGGCGGGGACGGCCTCGATCTTTTCGATCTTCTGCAGGTTCTGCAGCATGTCGGCGGCCGGATTCGCCTTCTCCTGCGCGGAAAGCAGGGAGAGGAAAAGCAGGCCGATCACCAGGATGAAAAGGATTCGCTTCATGGATGACTCCTTAAGGGCAGTTTACGGAAAACCGAGCGGAATGGTTCCCTAGTAATCAAGATGGTTCAAGGGTAGAAGGGTTGAAGAGTTCATGGGTAAAAAAAGTTGGGTCCTCTCACAAATTTGTGCGGAGTTTGACTTAATAGGTGCGCGTTCTGGCAGGCTTGAAGCACCAATTTCCAAGCAGCAAATTCCAAACAAGCTCCAAATTCCAATGACCAAATAACCAAAACGAAGAAAAGAAGCTTGAAATGGCTCTCGTTTAAGACATTGGAATTTATTCGGGACTTGCTGCTTGGTGCTTGGAATTTGTTCCCATCCCCCACCTTTCCGGCCTTAAACTCGCCCATGCTCAACGAAAATTCGTGCACAAATTTGCGTGAAGAACCAGCAAGTTTAAAGGATCACTGCCAGTGCCGCTGACCCTTTTACCCTTCTACTCGTCCACCTTTCTGCTCGTCAGATTAAAACTCGACTCCGAACCTGTTTTTCAAGGCCAACGCGATGGCGAAGGTCAGGAGCAGGTACCAGACCAGCCAGTGGGTGCGGATTCCCAGGAACGAGATGGAGCGGGGCGGGTAGCGGACGGAGATGGAGCGCACGGCCGTCGGTGCCTCCAGGAGCTTCTCGGCCGGGTAAATGAAATGCTCCAGCGAGGAAGCGGCCATCTTTCTGTTGGAGAGGGCCGGCAAACCGTTCCCGATGACCAGGTTCTTGCTGACCGCGGCGCCGTCGACCGTGATGGTGGCGAACGTCGAACCCTCGCGGCCGGCCTTCAGCTTCCAGTCGACCTCGCGCAGCGAATCGACGTACACCGGGTTCATGAGCGCCCGGAAGTGATCGTTGGGCTCGAGGGCGGCCTCCACGGCGGCGATGTCGCCGGCGAAGCGCGCCTTGACCGTGATGGCCTCGCCGGGGCGGAAGGGGCGCATGCCGTAGCGGATGTCCATCTGCACGAAGAGCAGGAAGAGCAGCGGCAGCACCAGAAGCAGCGGCCCCAGGTTGAGCACGAAGTATTTTCCCGTGTAGAAGACGCTGCGGAAGAACGAGGAGACGATGGACCGCCAGAAATCGCGGTAGATGCGGATGCTCAGGATGTTGGCCTTGATGCGGTCCTTGGTCTCCTTGACCTTGAGCGGGCTGGATACGGCGCGGTAGACGACCAGCACGAAGAGCGAGGTGAGTAGGCTGAGGAAGAGGATGCCCCAGAAGGGGGGCAGCTTGGCAAAAGGCGCCAGCAGCAGGTCACAGCCGCGGGTGAGAAGATAGTTGAGCTTCTGCATCATCTAGGAGATGTACCCCAGGCCGCTCAGCTTGCTGGCCAGCTCCTCCTTGTTGTCTCCGCTCTTGATCTTGTCGTATTCCTTGCCGATCAGGTCCTCCACCAGCTCCTCCAGGGACGAATAGCCGTGGTGGGCGATGATGGCCTCGGCCTTCTGGCCGGCTTCCTTGCTGAGTTTGACCTTGCTGGACATGGGATCCTCCTATATGATCGCTTTTCCTTTCATTGCCGGGGGGGCGTCGATGCCGAAATATTTCAAGATCGTGGGGGCGATGTCCTGCATGTCGGGGACCTTTTTCAGGATCGGGAAGCTGGAGATGAACGAGGCGGGCACCCGGAGCGGGTCGACGCAGTGGTCGCCCGACCACCAGCCCATGTTGTCGCTGATGACCTCGCGGCTGAGGGTGCCCAGGGCCGACTCGTCGCTGATGCGGTAGCCGCGGTTGAAGCCCAGGACGATGTCGGGGGCGCGGTGCAGGAAATCCTTCGAGAAGTGGTCCTCGCTGATGTAGGCGCAGGAGACGACCCGTGTGCCGTCCTTGGGATCGATGAGCGTCTCCAGCTTGCCCTTGATGGCCTCCAGCAGCCGCCGCTTCTCGTCGGAGGTGACGATGCCGTCCCGTTCCCGGCCCGCCAGGTTCAGGTAGAATCCGTTCAACCCCAGGGCATAGGCCTTGGAGGTGCTCCAGTCGGCCGCCTCGAAGATCGATGCCCCCGGCTCGCCGTGGTCCAGCTTCAGGTACCCTTCCTGCGCCAGCCAGTTGTTGACGTTGACCTCGCGGCGGAAGGGGGCGAAACCGTGGTCCGACATGACCAGCACCGGGACGTCGGGACCGACGCGCTGCAGCGCTTTGCCCAGGACGCGGTCGAACTTGCGGTACATCTCGTCGGTGATGAAGCCGAATTTCCGGCTCTCCTCGGGATGGAAGAAGGGATGCTCCCTGTCGTTCAGGGCCCAGAACATGTGCTGTCCCTGGTCCAACGAGGAGAAGTAGAAGAACAGCAGCCCCTCCTTCTGGCGGTCGAAGCGCTGCAGCTCGAAGTCGAACAGGCGGCGGCTCTCCTCGAAGACCGACAGCGACTGCACGATGTAGTTCTCCATGGAGAAGGTGCCGTTGCTCAGGGCCTTGGTGTCGGCCGGCAGGCCGATGGTGTGGAAGAGCC
>JAFGST010000079.1 GCA_016934475.1 Candidatus Aminicenantota bacterium
AGGACCGCCTCCTTGCCGATCTTCCTCAGCAGTTCGGGTTGGGCAAAGGACTCGTTGACGACGACCTGCAGCAGTCCGGCGCGGTCACGCAGGTCGATGAAAGTCAGACCGCCCAGCTCGCGCATGCCGTTCACCCAGCCGTAGACGGTGAGGATGCGGTCGAGATGCTCCTGGTTGACGGCGCCGCAATAGATCTCCCGCTTCAGTAGTTTTTTTTCAGCCATGCGTTCAGTTCCTTGAGGGGAATGTTGACTTGCTCCTGGCGGGCCATGTCCTTGATCGAGACCGTGCCGCTGCGGATCTCGTCCTCGGCCAGGACCAGGGTGAAGGCGGCCGCGCTGCGGTCGGCCTTTTTGAACTGCTTCTTCAGGCTTTTGCCCTGGAAATCGAGGAGGACGGGAAAACCCTCCTCGCGCAGGACCTGGGCCAGCTGCACGGCGTGGGCCAGCCAGCGCGGATCGCCGTAGGCCACGAAGAGGACCCTGAGCGGTTGCGCCTGCAAGTGGCCCAGGTGCAGGATGATGCGCTCCATGCCGGCGGCGAAGCCGATGCCGACCATGTCGGGCCCCCCGAGGTCGCGGATCAGGTTGTCGTAACGTCCCCCGCCGAGAAGCGCGTTCTGGGCCCCGAGCTGCCCCGAGGTAATCTCGAAGGCGGTCTTGGTGTAGTAGTCCAAACCGCGCACCAGCCGCGGGTTGAGCCGGAAAGGGACGTTCATCCAGCTCAGCGCCTCGCGCACGGCGGCGAAATGGTTGCGGCATTCGCCGCAGAGATGGTCGCTGAGCAGGGGCAGGCGACCGGCCACGGCCTCGCAGGGGGGCTTCTTGCAGTCGAAGATGCGCAGGGGATTGGCGTCGATCTTGCGACGGCAGTCGGAGCACAGCTCCGTCTCGTGGGCACGGGCCGCCTGGCGCAGGACGTGCAGGTAGGGGGGGCGGCACTGCGGGCAACCCACGGAGTTGAGATCGAGCTGCAAGTCGGCGATCTCCAACTTTTTCAGGAAGTCGACGGCCGAAAAGATCACCTCGGCATCGACCTGAGGCGTCTCGTCGGCGAAGATCTCAACTCCGTACTGGTGAAACTGGCGGAAGCGGCCCTTTTGCGGCTTGTCGTAGCGGAACATGGGCCCGATATAGTAGAAGCGCAGCGGGGTCATGGTCTCGAAGAAGTTGCTCTCGATGGCCGCCCGTACCACCGAGGCCGTGTTCTCTGGGCGCAGGGTCAGGCTGCGGTCCGACTTGTCACGGAAGGTGTACATCTCCTTCTGCACGACCTCGGTCTCGTCGCCGATGCCGCGGCGAAAGAGCTCGCTGTGCTCGAAGATCGGCGTGCGGATCTCCTGGAAGAGGAACTTGCGGTAATAGGTGTGGATGGCGTTCTCCAGGAAGCGCCACGTGTCGATCTCGGGCGCGAAGATGTCGCGCGTGCCTTTCGGTGCCTTGATCTCGCTCATAGGTACCCCAGTGATTTCAGCGTGTCCATGGTCTTCTGGTTCAGCGATTCGTGCCGGCGCTTGCTGGCGGTGATGATGCGGGATATCCGCAACACCGACTTCGTCATTTCCGAGCGCCGCCCCGAGGGATCGGGCCCGGAATGCAGGTCAACGGTGCCGTGGCGGTCCGTCTCCAGGTGAAAGAACTCCAGGCTCCGCATCGGGCGCCCCGGGGAAAAAATGACCTGCCACGGGAAATCGACCACCGCGAAAGCGTCGAAATAGGCTTCGGGCGAATAGGTCTCCTGGAACAGCTTGCCCTCGGTCGTGGTGCGGAGGGCGTCGGAGCCGGCCATATGCCTGGGTCTCTGGATGCCGGCCAGGGCCAGGACGGTCGGGGCGACGCTGAAGTTGGAAACCAGGTCGCCGCGGACCTCTCCGCCCCGGACGCCCTTGCCGCTGATAAAGAAAGGGACGTGGGTGTAGACCTTGTTCAGGTAATGGATATGGCCGAAATGGGAATCGTACTCTCCCAGGCCCTCGCCGTGATCGCCCATGACCACGAAGACCGATTCGGAGAAAACGCCCGCTTTTTTCAGGTGGGCCAGCAGCCGGCCGATCTGGGAATCCAGGTAGCGAACCTCGTCGGCGTAGCCGGCCCTTCGGGACTCTTCGGTCGTCTTCATCATGTACTTGAACGCCAGGTCGGCCCGGCAGGGCACCGTCCCTTCGTTCACCACGGTCAGGTGGGATTCGCTCTCCGGCGTGGTGAAGGTGACCCGGCCGTAGCGCTCGCTGCGCCGGACCAGGTCCGGGGAGTAGGACACGGTCAGCGCGGCCTGCGGGTCGCGGGGCATGATCCGCAAGTCGGCGTAGATGAGGGCGGCGAAGCCGCGGCTTTCGCTCAGGAAGGCCGGGATCTCGCTGCGTAGCCGGACGATGCTCTTCCCGGGCTTGATGGTCAGCGGCAGCTCCAGCAGCTGCTCCTCGATGCTCGGACTGCTGTGCAGCGGCTCCCCGTCCAGAGCGACGGTGAAGAGTTCCTCGGGCCCCGGCGGGCAATAGGGCTCGTGCGGGTCGGAATAGTGGATCCAGACGAAGGACTTGCCGCCCTTCAGCTTCTCCACCAGGGAAAAGGCGTCGCGATTGACCTCGGCAGCGGTCCTATACCACAGCCCGGGCCTGAAATTCTCCAGGTAATGGTCGAATCCCCGCGCCAGACCGAACTCGCGCTTGAGTACGGAAAGGGAGACGACGGCGCCGGTGGCATAGCCCTTCTTCTTCATGATCTCGGCCAGCGTCGGATAGGGGACCGGGTGCTGCTGCCCGTTGTTGTAAATCTTGAATACGTGGGGGGGGAGGGAGTAGAACATGGCGGCATGGCTGGGGAGGGTGATGGGGATGACCGTGTAGGCGTTCGTAAAACGCACCCCGGAGGCGGCCAGGGCGGCCAGGTTGGGCGTGCGGCCATGGCCCGAACCGGCATAGTCGATAGCGTCGGCGCGGGTCGTGTCAAGGGTGATCAGGAAAACATGGCGCGGGACCGAGCGCCAAGGAAGCCACAGGAACACCAGCAGGGCCAGCAGCGGCGGAAGCAGCCAGGGCAGTTTTTTCCTCACGTGGCGAATGCGGTGCGGAGGGCGGTGCGCACGGCCTCCAGGTCGTAGGACATGACCTTGGTTCGGCCGACCGTGGCCATGAAGTTGGCGTCGCCATGCCAGCGGGGAACGACATGCTGGTGGAAATGGTCCTCGACCCCGGCGCCGGCGGCCCGGCCGATGTTCATGCCGATGTTGAAGCCGTCGGGATGGAACTTCTCCTGCAGAATGGCCATGGCGCGGCGGGTCAGCTCCCACATCTCGCCCAGGTCGGCGGCGGCCATCTGAAAGGGCGAGGAGAGGTGGGCGCAGGGGGCGACCATCAGATGGCCCGTGGCATAGGGATACTTGTTCAGCAGAACGAAGAAATTCCGGCCGCGGAAGCAGACCAGAGAGTCGCGCTCGATTTCCTCCAAGGCCCGGCAGAACAGGCAGCGACCGTCCTTCGCCTTCCGGCGGATGAACTCCCAGCGCCAGGGGGCCGAAAGGAATTTCACGGTTCCCCTCCCGGCCGCGGTAGCAGGCGCGTCATTTGTTCTTGTCCAGCTCGTTCTGCAGCAGGTCGCCGATGGTCGTCACCGAGTCGTCCTCGGCCTTCATGTACTTCTGCAACTCCTCGCGCTCGCGGGCCTTGCTCAGCGCCCGCAGGCTGAGATACACCTTCTTGCGCTCGGTCTCGGTGCGCAGGATCATGGCCTCGATGCGGTGGCCGGGCTTGAATCTCTGCTCCAGCTCCTGCGGCGAGACCTTTTCCTCGTCGATGTCGGCGATGCGGATGAAGCCCTCGATGTTGCGGGTGATCTCGACGGCGATGCCGGCGTCGGAAACCTTGCGCACGGTCACCTCGATGGCGTTGCCCGGCTTGTGCCTGGCGAAGAACGTCTTCCATTCGCTGTCGGAGAGGTGCTTGATCCCCAGCTGGACCTTGTAGTTGCGGTCCAGCTCGTCGCTGATGATCATAGCGTCGATCTCCTCGCCCTCCTTCATGTATTCGGAGGGCGAATCGATGTGGTAGTAGCTGATGTCGGAGATCTTCACCACGCCCTCGACCGCCGGCTCCAGTCCCAGGAAGACCCGCGACTTGAGGATCTTCTTCACCTTGGCCCGGACGATCTCGCCGCGCCTGTGATTTTCCAGGTATTTCTCCTCGGGCCGCATCTCCAGCTGCTTGAGCCCCAGCTTGATCTTGCGCTCGTCCTTGTGGATCTCGATCACCTGGACCCACAGCTTGTCGCCCACGGCCACGTATTCCTCGACCGAGGTGGGGCGGCCCTCCCAGGTCAGGTCGGAGATGTGCAGCAGGCCCTCCACTCCTTCCTCCAGCTCGATGAAGGCGCCGAAGCTGACGATCTTGACGACCTTGGCGACCAGGCGCTTGCCCATGGGATACTTGCTCTCGATGTCGATCCAGGGATCGGCGAATTTCTGCTTGATGCCCAGCGAGATCTTCCCCTTTTCCTTATCGATATCCAGCACCTTCACCTCGATCTCGTCGCCCTTGCGCAGCTTCTCCCTGGGATGGTTGATGCGGCCGTAGGAGATGTTGTCCTTGTGCACCAGCCCCTCCATGCCGCCCAGGTCGACGAAAGCCCCGTAGTCGACGATCGACGTCACTACGCCCTTGACCACCTGGCCGGCTTCCAGGGATTCCAGCAGCTTTTTCTGCTTATCCAGCTTCTCTTCTTCGAGAAGGATGCGGCGCGAGACGGTGCCGCTCTTCTCCTTCTTGTTCAGCTTGACCACCTTGAACGAGAAGTCCTTGCCCAGCATTTTCTTCGGGGCCTTGACCTTCTGGATGTCCACCTGGCTCATGGGCAGGAACATCTCCACGCCCATGTCGACGATGTAGCCCTTCTCATCGGGAGTCAGGCGCGTGATCTTGCCCTGCACGGGAAGGTTCTTTTTATAGGCACGGAAGACGTTCTCCCATCCCTCCTGCTGCTCCAGCTGTCTCTTGGAGACGATGATGTAGCCTTCCTTGAAGTTGACGTTCTTGGCCAGCACCGCGATCGTGTCGCCGACCTTGTATTTCATGGTTCCGTCCCAGTCCAGGAGCTCCTCCCGGTCCAGGATGCCCTCGGTCTTCTGGCCGATGTCGATGACCACGCGGTTCTCGACGATGTCCACGATGCGCCCCTCGATGGGGGCGTTGGAGCCGACGCTCTTCAGGTCGTACTTCTTCACCAGCTCGGAAAAATCCTCGTGGTCGTTCTCGACGGCGTCGTGTGTGTCTGCCATGTTCGGTCTCCTTAGCGTTTATAGTTTCTGCAAGAATCTTTTTACGTTTTCCAGCTCCCGCGGCGAGGTGGAAGCGCCGGCGCTGAGCCCGACGGAACGGAATCCCTTCAGCCGGGCCTGGATGCGCTTGCCCCGCAGGTCGTCACAGGTCTCGATCTGCAGGACATTGCGGTTCTTCTCCCTGGCGATTTGCAGCAGCTTCTTGGTATTGGAGGAGATGCGGCTGCCGACCACGATGACGGCATCCACCTTGGGGGCCAGCTTGCGCACCGCTTCCTGGCGGTCCTGGGTGGCCTGGCAGATCGTGTTGAAGACGTGGAGCCTTTCGGTCTTTTCCATCAGGACGGCGGCCACTTCCTTGAAGAAATCGGTGTTCAGCGTGGTTTGGGCTACGACGCTCATCTCGCGGCTGCGGGGAAGGGCCCGCGCCTCATCCAGGGAATTGATGATCTTCACATGGCGTGCGTAGCTGCGGGCGGCGACGATCTCGGGGTGGTCCCTGTCGCCGACGATCAGCACGCGGCCGCCGCCGCGACCCAGTTGCTCAACGATCCTCTGCCCCTTCTTCACCAGCGGGCAGGTGGCGTCCAGGGTGGAGACGCCTCGCCGGCGCAGCCGGCGCTCGATGTCGCGGGGAACTCCATGAGTGCGGATGCAGAGGGTCTTGTGCGCGTCCATAGCCCTCAGCGAAGAAACGGTGGCGATGCCCCTGGCCTGCAACTCGTTCAGAACCGGGATGTTGTGGATCAGGGGGCCGAAAGTCTGGATCTGCTTTCCCCGGCGCTGGAATTCGTCGATCAACTTCAAGGCTCTTTTTACTCCAAAGCAGAATCCTGCCTGCTCAGCGACTGATATTTTCATGAATCAGAGTGAAATCATACATCAGGACGGCCCTTTTGTCAACCCGGGGATCCCGCTTCTCTGCTCGCCTCGCCGCTTGACACGGCCCAGGCGATGGCATATAAAAGCCGGGGAGGTGCCCGACCATGATCCCGAATTCCGCCCGCGTCAGACGCTTCACGTTGCCCGAGGAGCTCCCTCAGCGCAAGGACTTCGTCGCCACGATCCGCCGGGCGCCCGACCGGGGATTCCACCTGAGCCGTCCCCAGGCCAAGATCGCCCTGATGAACGCCCTGCGCTACGTCCCCGCCTCCCTGCACCGCGAACTCGCCCCCGAGTTCCTGCAGGAGTTGTTCACCCGCGGGCGCATCTACGGCTACCGCTACCGGCCCGAGGGCAACCTGAAGGCCAAGCCCGTGGACGAATACCCCGGCCGGATCCTGGAGGGCCGGGCTTTCCAGGTGATGATCGACAACAATCTCGATTTCGACGTGGCCCTCTATCCCTATGAGTTGGTGACCTACGGCGAGAGCGGGCAGGTCTTCCAGAACTGGATGCAGTACGACCTGGTCAAGATGTACCTGCAGGAGATGAGCGAACACCAGACCCTGGTGGTCTATTCGGGCCACCCCCTCGGCCTCTTCGAATCGAGCCCGGAGGCGCCGCGGGTCATTTCGACCAACGGCATGCTGGTGGGCATGTACGACAACCCGGTTGGCTTCGCCCAGGCCGCGGCCATGGGCGTCTCCAACTACGGGCAGATGACCGCCGGGGGCTGGATGTACATCGGCCCCCAGGGCATCGTCCACGGCACCTACCTGACCCTACTCAACGCCGGGCGCATGTACCTGCAGGCCCCCCCCGGGCAGGCCTTGGCCGGCGTGGTTTACCTGAGCTCGGGGCTGGGCGGCATGAGCGGCGCCCAAGCCAAGGCCGTGGAGATCGCCGGCGGCATCGGCGTGCTGGCCGAGGTCGATCGCTCGCGCATCGAAACCCGCCATAAGCAGGGCTGGGTGTCGCGTGTCTCGGGCGACCTCGACGAGGTCGCCCGCTGGATTGCCGAGTTCCGCAAGACGAAGAAGCCGATCTCCATCGCCTACCACGGCAATGTCGTCGATCTGTGGCAGTTCGTCCTGGACCACGATATCCCCGTGGAGCTGGCCTCCGACCAGACCTCGTGCCACGACGCCTATGGCGGCGGCTATACCCCTGCGGGGATCGGTTTCGCGGAGGGGCGGCGCCTACTGCGCGAGGATCCGGGGCTGTTCGCCAAGAAGGTCGACGAGTCGCTGATGCGGCAGTTCCGCCTCATCCAGAAGATGGTTCTCCGAGGCACCCGCTTCTGGGACTATGGCAATTCTTTCCTGAAGGCGGTGTTCGATGCCGGCGCGGCCGATGTCGCGGCCAACGGCCGGGATGAGAGCGACGGCTTTGTTTTTCCCAGTTATGTCGAGCACATCATGGGGCCGCTGTGCTTCGACTTCGGCTATGGCCCGTTCCGCTGGGTCTGCCTGAGCGGGCGGCCCGCGGACCTGGAGAAGACCGACCGGGCCGCCATGGCCTGCCTGGATCCCGGCCGCCGGGCCATGGACCGCGACAACTACGAATGGATCAAGAACGCCGCCAGGAACAAGCTGGTGGTCGGCACGCAGGCGCGCATTCTCTACGCCGACGCCGAGGGTCGGGTGAGGATCGCCCTCAGGTTCAACGAGATGGTCCGCGAGGGAGCGATCGGCCCGGTCATGCTGGGCCGCGACCACCACGACGTCTCCGGCACCGACTCTCCCTTCCGTGAGACGGCCAACGTCCGGGACGGCAGCAACCTGACCGCCGACATGGCCGTGCACAATTTCGCCGGCGACGCCGCCCGCGGCATGTCGATGGTCGTTCTCTCCAACGGCGGCGGCGTAGGCATCGGCAAGGCGTTCAACGGCGGCTTCGGCCTGGTGCTCGACGGCAGCGAGGCCAAAGAGCGCATCATCCGCTCGGCCATGGAGTGGGACGTGATGAACGGCATCGCCCGCCGCGCCTGGGCGCGCAACCAGAATGCCCTGGAAACGGCCGCGGATTGGAATGCCCGGCATCCCGAGCGCGGCCACGTCACCCTGCCGCACTTGGCCGACGAGGCGATGATCGACCAATTGGTCGAGAAGAGCTATCCGAACAAAAAAGAATAGTGTCCGTGACAGTGTCAGCAAGAAGCTCAGCGAACCACCCGTGATGGTGATAGTGGCAGTAGCGAGCAACGAACGATACTTTCCTTCATTTTTGCCTTTTACCTTATTTGCGCCTTTGTTTGGGTCTTTGGGTTATTGGAACTTGGAGCTTATTTGGAATTTGGTGCTTGGAATTTGGGATTTTTTTACTTTTCCCTTTTGCCTTTCGAGTCCCTCCTTTCTTCCCTATCTCCTATAGCCTATTGCCTATCGCCCCATGCAAGGTCTTGAACCTCAACCCGTTTTGTCCTACAATACGCTGTTTTAGACTCGAGATAAGGAGAGGGGCGAATGGGGCTTGTTAAAAAAGGCAAGGACCTCTGGTTCTACGAGGACCTGTACAGCGACACGACCTACGGCTTCAAGGTCTCCCGGGTGAGCGTCCCCGAGACCGACACCGGCTTCCAGAAGCTGATGATCCTCGAGACCGACCGTTTCGGCCGCGTGCTGGTCCTTGACGGCATCGTGCAGCTGACCGAGGAGGACGAAGGAATATACCACGAGTGGATCGCCCACTGGCCGCTCTTCGCCTTGGAAAGGCCGGCCCGGCACGTGTTGATTGTCGGCGGCGGCGACTGCGGGGTGGCCCGCGAGGTGTTGCGCCACAGGTCGATCGAGAGGGTGACCATGGTCGAGATCGACCGCCAGGTCTGCGACCTTTGCCGCGAGCACATGCCGGCGGTGTGCGAGGGAGTTTACGAGGATCCCCGCTTCCGCCTCGTCATCGGCGACGGCGCCGAGGTGATCCGCCGCATGAAGGGTGCCTGCGACGTGGTGGTCATTGATTCCACCGATCCGATCGGGCCGGCCAAGAGCCTGTTCAGCACCGATTTCTACCAGGGCGTCTACGACGCGCTGGTCGACGGCGGCATCGCCATCCACCAGACCGGGGCGCTGATCCTGCAGCCCTTCGAGGCTCCGGGCAGCTGGCGCCAGATCGAGCGCTGCTTCGACGACGTGCGCGTGGTACAGTTCGCCAACGTCAGCTACATGGGCGGACCCTTCAGCCTGACCGCTGGCTCCAAGGGCAGGGCGGTGTTCCGCAACGCCGAGCGCAACGCCCGCCGCGCCTATCCCAGGGCGGGATTCCAGACCGACTGGTACTCGCCGCGCATCCCCGCCCTGCCGTACCCCGAGTTCCAGAAGCGGCTGGAGACCGACAAGTACGGCGAGGAGATCGTCATGGACGTCCCCCTGGCCGGGGGATTCCCCGGGGCCCGGAAAGTGGGGAAATGGGCTCTGCAAACCTGTGATGCCATCCACATGAAATCCTTCGGGGAACCGATCGTCGCCAGCCCGCGGCTGGGCGAGGGGGAGACGCTGGTGCAGTATGTCGAGACCAGCGCCATCAGCTACCGGCGCTACGGCCGCATGGCGGCGTTGAACTGCTTCACCTGCGCCGCCCTTCCCATGGAGGCCGCCATCCGCTTCTCGCTCGCCTATTTCAAGGCTCCGAGGGCGTTTTGCTGGTACCTGCCGCGCGGTTCCTTCGCCGACATCAAGACGATCAGGAAGCACACGAAAATCTTCGAATGCGGGCCAGGGATGGAGGGGCTCTCCAAGGCCTATCGCCCGCGGCTGGTCGACAGCGCCGAGGTTTTCGCGCCCGGTTTACCCTTTTTCCATTCCGGGATCGCGCCGCAATTTGAGCTGGTCATGGATATCTACGGCTGCGCCTATGAAAGGATCTCCTCCCCGGCGGCGGTGGCTCACTGGGCGGGGGGGGAATTTCCCAGGATCAGCGGCCTGCCAACCGTGGGCAAGGTCGATGCTCCCGACTTCGGCCATGCCAAGAAGAAGACGGCTGGACCTTCGGTCGTACAGCTGTTCGATGGCGGCTCGAACATCAGCCACTACTCGGCGAACTGGCTGATGATCGTGCTCAATATCGTCGCCAAGAGGGATTTCGGGCTGGAAAAGGCGATCCGCCAGACAATGGACTATTTCAAGGGGAAATATGCCGTCTGCTGGCTTTTGCCAAGGGGGGGCAGCGCGCACGCATTGAAGAAGATTGCAAACAACACGTTCATTTTCACGGTTGAGAACAGGTAATTCGCCAGACATTTTCTTTTCCGATTTCATGTGGACACGGGGGGGAAGAGTTAAATATGTATTAAAAATATGACAACATTATGCTCAAATTATTTTTATAATTCTATTATTAATGTGTTGACAGAGAGTGAAAAATGAACTATATTTAGAAGGAAAGAAAAATCTATATAGGAGTCAGCAATGGGCAAAATAATCGGTATTGATTTGGGAACGACCAATTCGGTCGTCGCGATAATGGAGAAAGGAGACGTCAAGATCATCACCAATTCGGAGGGGGGGCGCACCACACCTTCGGTGGTTGCGTTCACCAAGGATGGCGGCCGGCTGGTGGGCCAGGTGGCCAAGCGCCAGTCGATCACCAATCCGGAGAACACCGTCTACTCGATCAAGCGCTTCATGGGCCGGCGCATCTCCGAGGTCAAGGATGAGATCGCCATGGTTCCGTTCAAGGTGGCCAGCGGGCCCAACGAGGACGCCCGGGTCAGCATCATGGGCAAGCAGTATTCTCCGCCCGAGATATCGGCGCTGATCCTGCAGAAGCTGAAGGAGGCGGCCGAAAGTTACCTTGGAGAAAAAGTGACCGAGGCGGTCATCACCGTGCCGGCGTACTTCAACGATGCCCAGCGCCAGGCTACCAAGGACGCCGGCAAGATCGCTGGACTCAACGTCAAGCGCATCATCAACGAGCCCACGGCCGCAGCCCTGGCCTACGGCATGGACAAGAAAAAGGATGAGATGATCGCCGTCTACGACTTCGGCGGCGGCACCTTCGACATATCGATCCTGGAGATCGGCGAGAACATCGTCGAGGTGAAGTCGACCAACGGCGACACGCACCTGGGAGGAGACAACGTCGACCAGCGTCTCATCGACTGGATCGCCGAGGAGTTCAAGAAGGACCAGGGCATCGACCTGTCCAAGGACAAGATGGCCCTGCAGCGGCTGAAGGAAGCGGCCGAAAAGGCGAAGATCGAGCTCTCCACGGCCCAGGAAACCGAGATCAACCTGCCGTTCGTGACGGCCGACGCCTCGGGGCCCAAGCACCTGGTCATGAAGCTGACCCGCTCCAAGCTGGAGCAGCTGGTGGCCGACATCATCGACCGTTCCATCGCTCCCTGCAAACAGGCCATCAAGGACGCCGGGGTGGGCGTGGGCGACATCAAGGAAGTCATCCTGGTCGGCGGCATGACCCGCATGCCCTACATCCAGGAGCTGGTCAAGAAATTCTTCGGCAAGGAAGGCAACAAGAGCGTGAATCCCGACGAGGTGGTCGCCTCGGGGGCCGCCGTGCAGGGCGGAGTTCTGGGCGGCGAGGCCAAGGACATCCTGCTGCTCGACGTCACGCCGCTGTCGCTGGGCATCGAGACGCTGGGCGGCATCACCCACAAGCTGATCGAGCGCAACACCACCATCCCGACCAAGAAGACCGACATCTTCACCACCGCCGAGGACAACCAGTCCACCGTGGAGATCCACGTGCTGCAGGGCGAGCGGGAGATGGCCCGCGACAACCGCACCCTGGGCAAGTTTCACCTGACCGGTCTGCCGCCCGCTCCCCGCGGTGTTCCCCAGGTCGAGGTCACTTTCGACATCGACGCCAACGGCATATTGAACGTCTCGGCCAAGGATATGGCCACCTCCAAGCAGCAAGCCATCACCATCACCTCCTCCAGCGGCTTGAACGAGAAGGAGATCGAAAAGATGGTCAAGGACGCCGAAAAGTTCCGTGAGGAGGACCAGCGCAACAAGGAGGTCATCGAGAACCGCAACAAGCTCGATCAGCTTTCCTACGCCTTGGAAAAGGTGCTGAAAGAGAACAGGGAAAAGATCTCCTCCGACATGGCCGGTGAGGTCGAGGCTGCGGTCAAGCGGGCCAAGGAAGCCGTGGAAAAGGGGGACAACCAGAAGATTCTCGAGGAGATCGAGGCCATCAACAAGCTTTCCAGTACCCTGTCCACCGAGATGTACAAGTCGGCCAGTTCCCAGAAGGAATCCCAGCCCGGCGGCGGGGAAAAGGAAGCTGGAAGTGACGCCGGCGCCAGCGAGGGCGAAGTCATCGACGCCGAGTTCGAGGACATCGGCAAGAACAAGAAATGACCTGACCTCGGTTCCGCTTTCCCCCCCAGCGAGGGGGAAAGCTGTCCGGAAGGGGCCGCCGGCGCATCGCCGCCGCTCCCGTCGAACACGTTGGGATGCCGGGCGGATGGCCGCTACCATTTGCGTTGGGCGGGGAAATGTGATAAGTTGGTATTCATTCAGGAGGCGACATGAAAAGCAAGCTCCTCGGCATGCTGCTGGCACTGGCGATGCTGACTCTTTCTTGCGGCAAGAAGACGGACCGCAGGGGGATCGACCTGGACCTGAAGTTGTCGCCGTCCACCGTCACCGACTCGTTGTTCCTGAAGATGGATTACGAGTTCAAGACCGCCGCCGATTTCAAGAAACTGGGCACGGACTTCTCGATTTTCGTCCATTTCTGGCGCGTGAACGGCAAGGAAATGCTGCTGCAGGACGATCATTCTCCCGTGAAGGGCACCGGCTCCTGGGCGGCAAACGAGACCATCTCCTATTCGCGCGTGGTCTTCATCCCGCAGTTCCTGAACGAGTTCGACGTCGATTTTGAAGGCTATGAGGATCTGAAACTGACCGTTGGCCTGTACGATCCCAAGAAGAAGGAAGAGCCGATCATCCTCTTCGAAAAGAAACTCACCATCCAGCCGGCATCGATCAACGCCCCCGAGATCGTCTATGACGAGGGCTGGAACGAGATCGAGACCGACGTCAACGCCAAGAACCCGTTCGCCAAGAGCTGGCGCTGGACGACCGGCAAATCGGTTTGCATCATCGAGAATCCTCGGAAGGAGTGCACGCTGATCATCAAGGGCGGCGTGAACAAGACCGCTTTCCAGGACCAGAAGCTCATCCTGCGGATCAACGACTCGCTGCTCGATGAGTTCATCCCCGCCGAGGCCGACTTCTCGCGCGAGTACACGGTGAGCCCGCAGTTGATGGGTGATGGCGACGAATTCTCGCTGAGGATCGAGACCGACAAGGTCTTCGTTCCGGCCAAGGTGCTGCCCGACAGCAAGGACAACCGCGAGCTGGGAGCGCAGATCTTCTTCATCTATTTCCGCGAGAAGGTCCGCTAGGCCGGCGGCCGGCTCCGTAAGTTGGCGACGGCCGGAGAAGACGTGCCTGAAAGCGAGCTGAAGGAACTCATGACGGTCGAGGGCGGCATGGAGGCCGACATCATCAAGTCCAAGCTGGAGAGCTTCCATATCCCCGTTCTGCTGAAGTACGAGGCGGCCGGGCGCATCTTCGGCATCACCATGGACGGCCTGGGCAAGGTGACGATCATGGTGCCGGCGGCGTTCATGGAGGAGGCGCGGAGAATCCTGAACGAATAGGGCTTTCGCCCCGAAGAAGGAGGACGGCGCTGGATCCTAGGGGCGGAATCCGTGCAGGGCCTTTGCCAGGCGGTCCATCTCCGCGCGCGAGTTCAGGTCGTACTTGATGACGCTCAGGGAGATGAGGCCGTTCTGCGCCGCCCAGACGTCGCTGCCTTCGCTGCCCGTGTAATCCGGGGTCCCGGTGCCGATCCAGTAGTAGGTGCGGCCCCGCGGATCGACCCGTTCCAGGATGTCGGGAGTGTAGCGCTTGTTGCCCAGGGAGGTGACGGCGATCTCCCCCCGGTTGGGGAAAGGAATGTTGAGATTGTAGATGACATTGTCATGGGAGATGGACAGCAGTTTCTCCAGGACCTTGGCGGTGATGCGCGCCCCGGCGGCGCACTCGAATTCCTGCTCCTGATAGCAACCCAAGCCGGCGATCAGAGACACGGCCAGCGCCGGGATGCCGTACAGGTGTCCCGAGAATGCCCCCCCGACCGTCCCGGAGAAGAAGATGTCCTCGGACAGGTTCTCCCCGAGGTTCATTCCCGACACGACGAAGTCGGGGCTCGAGGGCAGGAGCTTCTGCAGGGCGATGTTGACGCAATCGGCCGTCGTGCCATTGACGGCGAACACGTTCTCCTCGATGCGGTTGACGCGCAGCGGCCGGTTCAGCGTCAGAGCCATGCTGATGGCGCTTTTTTCACTGTCGGGGGCCACGACCCAGACCCGGTATGCCTTTTCCAACTCCCCCTTCAGGGCCAGGATCCCCTTGGAGTAGAATCCGTCGTCGTTGGTCAGCAATATCTTTTTCATTCTGATCGGTTTTCGGGATCAAGTCGGGGCGAGTGGATTCGAACCACCGACCACACGCACCCCAAGCGTGTACGCTAACCAGGCTGCGCTACGCCCCGACCCATTCAGCTTTTATCATCTTTGGCGAGCAATGTCAATATTTCGTCGAGCCCGCGGCGGATCTTGCGCAGCGCCTCCGGTGTGGCCGCCTCCGACCCCGCCGGGGGCGGCATCCCCCCCGTGTCTCCGAAATGGCGCAGCAGCAGCTCCCGGATCTGGCCCTTGTCGCGCTTTTCCTGGATCAGCCACTGCTTGATGGCCAGAATAACCTCGACATCGCGGCGGCTGTAGTATTTCTCGCCGCTCTGGTTCACCACCGGAACGTAGGCGGTGAACTCCCTTTCCCAGTAGTCGAGGACGCGCCCGTCCACCTTGGCCAGGTGCATGACCTCCTTGCGCTTGAAGGTCAGCTTGTCGGGAATGTTGCTCTCGGCCATTTGCTTTCTGCGTCGCCCATGCGCTGATGATTATAACGCAAAAAATCGGATTTTCAATAGGTGCTCGCCCCCCCTTTGACGATCTTGGCGCAGGAAACGGCAAGCCGCGGGGAGTCGGCCTCAGAAATTGACCACGATGCTGCCGCCGAAGTAGAAACCGTTCTTGAACCCGGCCTCGGCCCGGACCAGGAACTTGTCGCGGATGTTGCCGATAACGCCCACCGGGATATGGCCGACCGGGACGAATATCTTCTTCTCGTAGGTGTCGCGGATGGTGGTGCCAAGCTCGTCCTGGTAGGACCCCTCGGCCCAGATGCTCATGCGGCCGATGCCGATTCCGCCGCCGATGAAGGGGTGGATGGGCGAGCTGGGAAAGACGTGCATCAGGATGGTGGCCGTGAAATTGACCTGCACCACCTGGCCGGAGCCGAATACCCGGTTGTCGTAGTTCTCCACTCGCCAGTGCCCCTCGCCGGATATGCGGCTGTATTCCAGGCTGTAGATGCCGCTGAAGACCGACTGCGGCCCCTTCTCCCCGTAGGAGTGAAACTCGAAGGCCATGGCGGTGCCGGAAAGGCTGGGATGCTCGTACAGGGCCAGGTCCAGCAGGGCGTTGGGCAGCCCGAAGGAACAGATGCGGACGCCCGTCCCGTAGCGGAACACCATGGCATCGGCCGCGGGGAGGACGGCGGCGCAAAGCATCGCGAGTAAAAGAACGGTTCGTGCTCTCATGGATTTTCCTCACTCCATGCGGTAGTTCGGGGATTCCTCGGTGATGATCACGTCGTGGACGTGGCTCTCCTTCAGGCCGGCGGGGCTGATGCGGATGAAGCGCGCCTTGAGATGCAGGTCGGGGATAGTGCGGCAGCCGGCCAGGCCCATCCCGGAGCGGACGCCGCCAATCAGCAACGGCACCAGGTTCATCACCGATCCGCGGTAGGGGACGCGGCCCTCGATCCCCTCGGGGACCAGCTTGGATTCGGAGAATTCGTCCTCCTGGAAATAGCGGTCGCGGCTGCCGGCCTTCATGGCCCCGATCGAGCCCATGCCCCGGTATTTCTTGTAGGAGCGGCCCTGGTAGATCACCAGCTCACCCGGGCTCTCGTCGGTGCCGGCCAGGATGGAGCCGATCATTACGGCGTCGGCGCCGGCGGCCAGGGCCTTGGTGATGTCGCCGGAAAACTTGATGCCGCCATCGGCGATGACCGGGACGTGTCCCTGGACCTCGGAGGCGACGTCCATAATGGCCGTGATCTGCGGAACGCCGGCCCCGGTGACGACCCGCGTGGTGCAGATGGAGCCGGGGCCAATGCCGACCTTCACGCCGTCGACGCCGAGCGCCAGCAGGTCGCGGGCCGCGGCGGCGGTGGCGATGTTGCCGGCGATCAGGTCGATGCTGTTCGCCAGCGAGCGGATGCGCTCCACGGTGCGCAGCACCTTGAGCGAGTGGCCGTGCGACGTGTCGACGACGATGGCGTCGACCTTTGCGGCCATCAGGGCCCGGACGCGATCCTCGGTGTCAACGGCGGTGCCGACGGCGGCCCCCACGCGCAGCTGTCCGTTGGCGTCCTTGGAGGCGGCCGGAAAGCGCTCGGTCTTGACGATGTCCTTGAACGTGATCAATCCCCTGAGGCGGTTCTCCTTGTCCACCACCGGCAGCTTCTCGATGCGGTTGACGTGCAGAAGCTGCTTGGCCTCGGCCATGGTGATGTTCTCGGCGGCGGTGATCAGTCCCTTGTCCTTCATGATGGAGGCGATCGGGTCGCCGAGATTCCCGGCGAAGCGCAGGTCGCGATTGGTCAGGATGCCGACCAGCCTTCCCTGGCCATCGATGATGGGCAGGCCCGAGATCCCCTTCTCCCGCACCAGCTGCAGGGCCTCCTGGATGGTGTTGTCGGGGCGCATCGTGATCGGGTTGACGATCATCCCCGATTCGGAGCGCTTGACCTTGAGAACCTCGCCGGCCTGCTCGTCAATGGACAGGTTCTTGTGGATGATGGCCATGCCCCCCAGCTGGGCCATGGCGATGGCCATCCTGGACTCGGAGACGGTGTCCATGGCCGCTGCCACCAGGGGAATGCGCAGCCGGATGCGGCGGGAAAAGGAGGTCGAGGTGTCGGCCTGGCTGGGCAGCACGTCGGAGTACCCTGGCACTAGCAGCACGTCGTCGAACGTCAGCCCTCCTTGGGGGAGGATTTTATCGTCGCTCTTCATCTTCGCTTTTTATGCTTGCCCCCGGGCATCTTGAATGCGGGCGCGGCCATCTTGGGCTTCTTTTTCTGGCGCCAGTCCTCGATCTCCCCCTCGCTCACCGGCCGGAACAGAAAGAGAAAGCGCAAGACCTCCTCATCGATGCGGTTCAGCAGCGCCTCGTACATGTCGTAGCTCTCCTTCTTGTACTCGATGAGTGGGTCCTTCTGGGCATAGCCACGCAGGCCGATGCCTTCCTTGAGGTGATCAATGCTGAGCAGGTGGTCCTTCCACTGGGAATCGATGACCTGGAGCAGGATCATGCGCTCCAGCTCGCGCATCTGCTCCGGCCCGATCAGCGCCTCCTTTTCCTCGTACAAGGTGCGGATCTGCCGGAGCACGTTTTCCTTGAGGGCCAGCGGCGGCGTTTCGCGGAGAGCGTCCGATCCGGCCGGGCGCAAATCGAGCCCGAACTGCAGCAGGATCTCCTTCTGGAACGTTGCGACGTCCCATTCGTCCGCATCCTTGTTCTCGTCGATGGAAAACGCGAAGATCTCCTCGTAGAGGTCGGCGATCAATCCTTGGATGTACTCACGGAAGTCCTTGCCGAACAGGATGTCGCGGCGCAGGGCGTAGATGTGCTGGCGCTGCTTGTTCATCACGTCGTCGTACTCGAGCAGGTGCTTGCGTATGGAGAAGTTCTGACCCTCGATCTGCTTCTGGGCGTTCTCGATCGCCCGCGAGACCAGCCGGTTCTCCAGGGGGACGCCGTTGTTCATCCCGGCCCGGACCAGCATGCCGCGGATGCGGTCCGAGCCCAGGATCTTCATCAGGTCGTCCTCCAGGGAGATGTAGAACCGCGAGGAGCCGGGATCGCCTTGGCGCCCGGAGCGACCGCGCAGCTGGTTGTCGATGCGCCGCGCCTCGTGGCGCTCGGTGCCCAAAATGTGCAAGCCGCCGCGCTCGATGACGGCCTCGTGCTCGCCGGCGGCCTGGGACTGGACCTCGGCCTGGACCTTCTCTCGAACCACCGCCGGCGCCGCCTCCAACGAGAAGCCTTTCTTCTTCAGCTCTTCCCGCAGCATGGCCTCGGGGTTGCCTCCCAGGAGGATGTCGGTGCCTCGTCCGGCCATGTTGGTGGCGATGGTCACAGCGTTCAAGCGCCCGGCCTGGGCCACGATCTCGGCTTCCGACTCGTGGTACTTGGCGTTGAGCACCACGTGGCGGATCTTTTCCCGGTGCAGCCGCCGGCTGAGGAGTTCCGAATTCTCAATGGAAATGGTGCCGACCAGAACCGGCTGGCCCTTCTCGTTCAGGGCCTTGATCTCCTCGACCACGGCGCTCCACTTCTCCTCCTTGCTGCCGTAGATCACGTCGGGATACTCGGTGCGGATCAAGCGGCGGTTGGTCGGGATTTCCGTCACGTCGAGGTGGTAGATGTGGGAGAACTCGGCCGCCTCGGTCATGGCCGTGCCGGTCATGCCGGCCAGCTTCTTATACATGCGGAAATAATTCTGGAAGGTGATGGTGGCCAGGGTCTGGTACTCTTGTTCGATCTTGACGTTCTCCTTGGCCTCCAGCGCCTGATGCAGCCCGTCGGAATAGCGGCGGCCGGGCATGATGCGGCCGGTGAACTCGTCCACGATGAGCACCTGGCCGTCCTTGACCAAGTAATCGACGTCGCGATGGAAGATCAGGTGGGCCTTGAGCGACTGATAGATCTGGTGCAGCAGGTCCATGTTCGGCAGGTCGTAGAGGTTGTCCACGCGGAAGAACTTCTCGGCTTCGCCGATGCCGCTTTCGCTGAGCACGACGGTCTTGGACTTCTCATCGTGATCGTAGTAGTCCTTGCTGCGGGTGATGCGGGCCACGAACTCGTTGACCCGGTAGAAGAAGGAGGTCGACTCGTCGGTGGGCCCGGAGATGATCAGCGGCGTCCGCGCCTCGTCGATGAGGATGGAGTCCACTTCGTCGACGATGGCGTAGTTGAACTCGCGCTGGCTCAGGGCGTGGACGTCGAACTTCATGTTGTCGCGCAGGTAGTCGAAGCCGAACTCGTTGTTGGTGCCGTAGGTGACGTCGCAGGCATAGGCCTGTTGGCGCTGGCGGTCGTCCATTTCGTGCTGGATGACCCCGACCGACAGGCCGAGGAAGGTGTAGACCTTGCCCATCCATTCCGAGTCCCTTTTGGCCAGGTAGTCGTTGACCGTGACCACGTGGACACCCTTGCCTCCGAGGGCGTTCAAATAGGCGGGCAGGGTGGCGACGAGGGTCTTGCCCTCGCCGGTCTTCATCTCGGCGATTTTCCCCTGGTGCAGAACGATGCCGCCGAGCAGCTGCACGTCGAAGTGTCTCATGTTCAGCGTGCGCCGGGCCGCCTCGCGAACGACGGCGTAGGTCTCGGGGATCAGGGCGTCCAGTTCCTCCCCGGAGGCAATCCGTTCCCTGAACTCGGCGGTACGGGCGCGCAACTGCTCGTCGTTCAGCTGGCGCAGCCCAGGCTCCAGGGCATTGATCTGCGCCACCAGCGGCTGCATGCGCTTCAGGTCCCTCTCGTTCTGAGTGCCGAAGATCTTGCGCAGGATGAGCTTGAACATGGTAGCCGTATTATAACGTCATCGGCATTTTTAGGCAAATGCCCAAGCCGCGGCCCGTTGACTTTGCCGCGAGCGCGGCGTACCATCGGGCGCATGGGTGAGCCGCCACCGGGATACAAGCGCTACGTGTTCGCCGTTTCCGACGCCACGGGCAAGACCTGCGAGACCGTCGTGCTGGCGGCCCTGAGCCAGTTCAAGACCACGCAGATCGTGCTGGAAACGCTCTCCAATGTCCGCTCCCTGCGGCAGATCCAGGAGGTCTTCCGGAGGGCGACCCTGGTCAACGGCGTGATCATCTATACCATGGCCTCGCCGGAGCTGCGCCACAAGATCACCGAGCTGGGACGGTTGAACGGGGTGCCCACCGTGGACATCCTGGGACCGGTGCTGACCCGGCTGTCCGACCTGCTGGAGATCTCCCCCCTGGCCAAGCCGGGGCTGTTCCACCAGCTGGACAGCGACTATTTCAAGCGCATCGAGGCGGTCGATTTCACCATCCAGCATGATGATGGCCGGGGGTTGGCGACGATCGGCAATGCCGAGATCGTGCTGCTGGGCGTGTCCCGCACCTCCAAGACGCCGGTCAGCATCTACCTGTCCTACCGTGGCTGGAAGGTGGCCAACATCCCGGTCGTCCTGGATGAGGCCCTTCCCGAGGAGGTTCATCACGTCGACCAGAGAAAGATCATCGCCCTGAGCATCCGGCCCAAGCGCCTGGAGGCCATTCGCCGCGAGCGCCAGGCGAAGCTCCAGGCCGGCGAGGATTCCTACTATGCCGACGGCGAGCACATCCGCCGCGAGGTCCTTTTCGCCCTGCAGCAGTATGAGCGCCGGCAGTGGCCCGTGCTGGACGCCACCTACAAGTCCATCGAGGAGACGGCCACCGAGGTGATGCGCCTGGTTTACGCGCGCTCGGGATTGAAAAAAGGGAGTATCGCCTACTGAGAGCCCGACCGCCGTCGCGCCCTATTCCTTCTGCGGGCCGACAAGCGAGTCCAGCAGGCCGGCCATGGCCCCGCTGTCCTGCCGCGATTCGCGTTCCTGCTTCTCATTCCAGCGGGCCAATTCGTCGCGAACGTCCTCTTCGGACTCCTCCATGGTCAGGGAAAGGGTCCGGCGCGGCGGATCGATTGCCAGGATGCGCGCGTGGATTTCGTCACCAATGTGGAGAATTTCGCGGGGGTGGGACACCCGGCGCTCGCCCCCGAGGCGCGAGACATGCAGGAGGCCGGTGAGGCCGGGCTGTACCTCCACAAAGGCGCCGAAGGGCTTCAGGCCCGTGACCCTGCCCGTCACTTCCTGGCCTATGGCCAGATTTTCGCCGGCAGTTACCCAGGGATCGGCCAGCAGGGCCTTGAGGCTCAGGGAGATCCGGCCGGCCTCATGATCGAGCTTGACAATGGCCACGCGCAGTTCCTGGCCGGGCTGCAGCGCCTCCTTGGCGCTTTGGATCTTCTGGTAGGAGATCTCCGATACGTGCAGCAGCCCCTCGACGCCGCCGAGATCGACGAAAGCGCCGTAATCGTGGACGGAGGTGACCGTCCCCTGGCGAACCTGCTGCTCCTCGAGTTCGCGCCAGAGCCGTCGGGAGGCTTCGCGGTCCTCGGCTTGCAGCAGCTCCCTGCGGCTGACCACAATGTTGCGGCCCTCCTCCTCGTAGCGCGATACCAGGAAGGAATAGGTCTTGCCGACATGGGACTCCGGCTCCTGGCAATATTTCCTGTCGATCTGCGATATCGGGCAGAAGGCCTTCTGGCCCATGACCTGGACGTCAAAACCGCCCTTGTTCAGCCCCTGGACCTTTCCCTCCACCGGCATGGCGGCGGCGTGCGCCTCGCGCAGCATGGCCAAGGCCGGCGAGTCCTTGGCGGCGCTTGCTCCGCCGCGGCCGTTCCGGCGCAGCCGTGACGTGCAGTGGAAGACTCCGTCGCGAAACGCGGTCACCAGGACCTGGATCGTGTCTCCCGTTTGCACGGTCAATTCCCCTTGGCTCAGGAATTCCTCGCGCTCGATCATGCCGTCGGCGCGCGTTCCCAGGTCGAGGAAGATGCCGTCACGGCCGATGGCCACGATCTTGCCCTCGGTCACCTCGCCCACCTTGAGGCGGGTGACCGGCCGCTGAGCGGCGTTCAGCATCTCGGCAAAGCTTTCGCCGCTCTCCGGAGCGGTAGGACGGTTTTCTCCGCGGTTGTCGCTCATGGATTACCTCGTTCGATCTATCGAAAAATCGGCCCGGTTTCCGTGAGCATTCTACTCCAGCGCCGGGAAATTGTCAAGGAGCGACCGCCCCGTTCCGCTTGGCGGATCAGCGGTCCCGCTTGCGGCCGGAGGATCCGGGCGCCGGCGCCCTTTCTCCTTCCGCTCCCGAGCGGTTCCGCTCCGGCGCGCCGGGGAATGTAAAGGCGGTGGCCGGCTGCTGCAGCTCCCTGCGCTTTTCACTGAAGACGTCCAGCGCCAGGGGCAGGCCCTTGTGGGTGTGCACCTCCCCGTCCAGATAGGCCCCCTCGGCAATGGCGATCTTCTGGCAAACGATGTTTCCCTGCGCGCGGCCGCGGGAGCGGATCTCGACCTTGCCGGTGACGGTGACGCTTCCATGCACCTGGCCGGCCAGGAGCAAATTCCCCGCCCTGACCTTTCCCTCCACCGAGCCGTTCTCCCCGATGAACAACAAGCCCTCGACGGCAACATCGCCCTTCAGCGCGCCATCGAGAAAGAGGTCGCCCGGGCCGGAGATGGTGCCGGTGACGCGCGTATGCTTGTGCAGGGAGGTCTTGCCGTCGCGGTCGACATAATTGTCCTCAAGCCTTTGGTTTTCCATGGGCACTCCTTGGGTGATGGGATTCGGCCTTGGCCGCCATGCTATGCGAAAAAGGACCGTTGCTCGGTCATGGTGAAGAACTCGCGGAAGGCGGATGTCGTTTCGGCAAGGACCTGCTCCCGCAGCGGATCCAGGGGATGGAAGAAGAGCACCTGGAGGATGTTGCGGCTGCCTTCGTGCACGCTGGCCCGCAGCGAGTCGGCCGAAGGATTGCCGAAGGCGCCCCGCCCGTCGCGCAGCACGATTCGTCCGGCGAAATGCAGCGTCTCCTTGCGGATGCCCTCGTAGCTGTCCCCGGCATCGCCCAGGGTGATGACGACCGGCCCCTGCACGCGCTCCAGGTCGTAGAGCCCGAAACAGACCTGGAACTTGAGCGACAGGAGGTTGGTCAGGTCGACGGGAGGATGGACGGAGGGGAAATCGTCCCGGTCGCGCAGGCGGCGCCAGAGGGCTTCCGAGGAGGGGCGGTGGCGGGTGGGATCGATGTGGAACGAGCGGTACAACCGGCGGGAATGGGAGAAGCCCGCCGGCATCTCCTTATTATGGGACTGGCGTAGGGCGGCGAGCTGCCCGCGAATGTACTCTGCCAACCGGGTGCCGTCCCGCAGGGAAATGCCGAGGTAGACGTTGATCCCCGCGCTCAGCTTCCCGGGCAGTTGGTTGCGTATCGCTTCGAGATTCGCCATGATGGTTTGAAAATTCTAGCACAGTGTGGTAAAAAAATCTCCAGGACGAACCGGCTTTTCGATGCCGTTGCGCCCCGGGAGGACCTCATGGCGAAATTCCTGCTATGGCTGATCCTGCTGGTCTTGTGCTGGCCATTGGCCATCCTGGCCCTGGTGCTCTATCCCCTGGTCTGGCTTGTTCTCCTCCCCTTTCGGCTGCTGGGCCTGACCGTCCAGGCGGTCTTCGACCTGCTCGGCGCGCTGATCGCCCTGCCGGTGCGCATCCTGCGCGGGCCCGGCCGCTGAACCGGCCGGCGGATGGCGACCATTCCGAAGGAAAAGGCCTTTCGTCAAAGCGGCCGGAGGGGAACGCAATGAGGATCATCGCCCGAGTGCTGGAACAGGAGGGGTGGCACCTGGCCGAGGCGGGTCTGCCCATCCAGCTGGGAGTGCGATCGGGAGCCGCCCTTTCCGCAAGGAAGCACCTCCACAAGACTCTTGCCGAGTATTTCCTGCTGCTGGCGGGCGAGCTGAAGCTTCAGGTGAACGAGGCCACCCTGGAAATGAAAAAGGGGGACTTGGTGGTGGTCGAGCCCGGCGAGACCCACCGCGTACTCAGCGCCACCCCCGACACCCGGCTCCTGCTGCTCATGCCCCCGCCGGTCGAGAACGATAAAGAGGAATTGGAACAACCAGAAGGGCCAAAGTAAGACCTAAAGCACCAAATTCCAAGCACCAAATCCCAGATAAATTCCAAATCCCAAATTCCAATATCCCAAACAAAGGCGCTGCCGGCGCTTTTTTTTCGTTTTGGTCATTTGGTCATTGGAATTTGGTGCTTGTTTGGTGCTTGCTGCTTGTGATTTGGAATTTCAGTCTTACCCAGTCACGCGGTGCTTGTCACGTCTTGATCTTGAAGAGGGGCTGACCGACGCGCAGCGGCATCCCCCTTTCCGCCAGCACGGCCTGCACGCGCTCGGCGGGCACGAGCAGGATGATGGTCGAGCCCATAGCGAAGTGGCCCATCTCGGCCATTTGCTCCACCGGGATATCGAGGCTCTTCCAGATGTTCGGCTTCGGCCATTCGGAGGCCAGGTATTTCATTCCGATGTTGCCCACGAAGGTGGCGCCGACGGCCGCCAGGTAGAAACAACCGTCACCCAGAACGAAGCGTGTCACCACCCTCTCGTTGCGGAGATAGAGACGCCGAACCCGCTTCACGGAGAAGCCGTTTACCGGGAAAAGCCGCGTGCCGCCGTGAAAGCAGCCGCTGATGCGGGCCGAAAGCGGGTAATGGAAGCGATGGTAGTCGCGGGGTGAGAGGTAGATCGTCGCCACGTGCCAGCCGCACGCGAAATCCACGTCTTCGGCCAGCAGGAGGCTGAGCGGATAAGACCAACCCTTGACCTGGGTGGCACGATCCTCGCTGACCAGCTCCAGCTCGCTCAGGGTGCCGTCGGCGGGGGAGAGCAGGCAGCGGCCGTCTTGCGGTAACGGCCTTTGCCGCGAGTCGAGGGGGCGCAGAAAAAATTCCCCGAGGGTGCGATAGTCGCCCGATGTGCCCTGGAACTCGTCCATGGCGATGCGGTGGCGCTTCTGGAAGGCGCGGATCATCCATCGGGCCAGGAAGCGGGGCCGCCGCAGGCGCGTGAGTCGTCCCCAGAGGCGGCTCAGCATCGGCCAAGAGATGCAGGCCAGCAGCATGCGCCCGGGCAACAGGGAGAGTCTTTTCATGCGGTTTTCGGGTCCCGGAAGCATTGTAATCCCGGAAGCGACGGATGTCAACGGGATTTCCCGGGCGCAGGCGCGGCAAGCAATCCCGCGACGGCACTTCCGGAGCCTTGCCAGCCCCGGGAACTCGTGCTATCCTGGGCTTTGCATCCCAAAACTCCCGAGCTTACCCGCAGGAAGATCGCCGCCTTCTGGATGCCGCTCTTCGCCAGCTGGCTGCTGATGGGGCTGGAAGGCCCCTTCCTGGCCGCCGTCATCGCCCGTCTTGCAGGGGCCAAGTTCAACCTGGCCGCCTACGGCGTAGCCTTCTCCCTGGCCATGCTGTTCGAATCGCCGATCATCATGATGCTCAGCGCGGCCAACGCCCTGGTGCGCGACCGCCGAAGCTACCTGAAGCTGCGGCGCTTCAACTTCGCCCTGAACGTAACCATCACCCTGGCCATGCTCATGGTGCTGCTCCCGCCGGTGTTTTCCTGGCTGACCCAGCGCCTGATCGGCATGCCCCCGGCCCTGGCCCGGCTCACCCGCCAGGCCACATTCATCCTTCTGCCCTGGCCGGCGGCCATCGGCTTCCGCCGCTTCTATCAAGGCATCCTCATCGGCAACGGCCTGCCGCGGCGCGTGGCCTTCGGAACGGTGGTTCGTCTGGTTTCGATGGCGGCGACGGCCCTGCTGCTCTCCCGGTTTTCTCCACTGCCCGGGGCCAGCGTGGGGGCGGCCGCCCTTTCGCTGGGGGTGCTCATGGAGGCGCTGGCCAGCCGGCTCATGGTCGGGCCGCTGCTGCGCCGCGTGCTGAACGCCCCGGGCCCCTTGGGCAACGGGGATGAGGGCCTACGCTACCGGCAGCTGGCCGCCTTTTACTTTCCCCTGGCCCTGACTTCGGTGCTGGCCCTGGCCGTCCACCCCCTGATGTCGTTTTTCATGGGAAAAGGACACCTGCCCATCGAGTCGCTGGCCCTGCTGCCGGTGATCAATTCCCTGGTCTTCATTTTCCGCAGCGTCGGTCTCTCCTTCCAGGAAGCGGTCATCGCCCTGCTGGGACAGGGAAGCGAAAGCCGCCTCAGGCTGCGCTCCTTCGCCTGGATGCTGGCGGGGGCGAGCTCCCTGCTCCTGTTTGCGATCGCTTTTTCCCCGGCCGTCTTCCTTTGGTTCCGCGACATATCGGGGCTGTCTGTGGAGCTAACCGCGCTGGCCGTCCTCCCCGTGCGCATCTTCGCTCCGATTCCAGCACTGACCGTCCTGCTGGCCTTTCAGCGCGCCCGCCTGGTGGTGAGCAAGGAGACCCGTCCGATCACCGTGGCCACGGCCATTGAGGTGGCGATCATCGCGGGCTTCCTGCTGGCGGCCGTTTCCGGCACCCGCTTGACCGGCGTGACGGCCGCGGCGCTGGCCGCCATGAGCGGACGCATCTGCGCTGTCGCCTATCTTCAGTTGAAACTCCATGCGCAACGGCGTACGCTGATCCTTGACCGGGGCCTATTGGGCCTTCGTGAGGATCAGCGGGCGGCGATGAGGTCGTAGAGGACTTTCCCGAAGAGCAGAAGCAGGGTAAGGACGAACACGGGACGGATCAGGCGGCTTCCCCGGCGGATGACGAGCTTGGACCCGAGCAGGTTGCCGGCGATGCCGGCGAGGGCGGCCGGAACACCCAGGAGGAAGAGGACCTTGCCGTGGACCACGAATGTAGCCACGGCGGCCAGGTTGGAGGCCAGGTTCACCACTTTGGTGTTGGCGTTGGCCGCCACAAGATCGTACTTCAGCGCCAGGGTGAACACCAGGATCAGGAAGGTTCCGGTGCCGGGGCCGAAGAAGCCGTCGTAGAATCCGATCAGCAGCGCCGCCGGGGCGGCGATGAGATAGTTGTGGCGGCGCGGCCGGCTTTGGGAACGGTCTTCCCGTCCGAACGAGCGGTTGCTCAGGATGAGGACGGCCGCCAGCGGGATGAGCACCAGCAGCAGGTAGCGCAGGAAGTCGGGACGCAGCAGCAGCACGGCGCTCGTTCCCAGGAAGGAACCGGCCAGGGCGACCAGGGCGCTGAGCAGCGCCAGGGGAAGGTCGATCAGCCCGTGCCGGTGGTAGCGCAGGGTGGAGCAGAGGGTGCCGAAGCTGGAGGAGAACTTGTTGTTGCCCAGGACGAAGTGCGGAGGCAGCCCGGCCGCCATGTAGGCCGGGACCGACAGCAGGCCGCCGCCGCCGGCGATGGAGTCGACCAGCCCCGCCAGGAAAACGGCGGGGAGGACGATGAGGTATACCTGCAGCGTCAGGTCCATGCGGCGGGGCGCATCAGTGCCTCATGGCGCCGCCCGGGCGAAGTGGTCGAACCAAAGATGGAACTGCATCAAGGCCCACAGGCGGTGGGCATGGTTTTCCTGGTTCTGCAGGTGCTGCTGGATCATCTCCCGGACGGCTCGAGGGGAAAAGTAGCCCATCTCGTTGATCTTTTTTTCCGACAGGGTTTCGAGCATCAGCTCCTTCAGTTCGGACTTGAGCCAGTTCTTGATCGGGATGGAGAAGCCCTCCTTCTGCCGGTAGATGGTCTCGTTGTCGAGGATCCCCTCCATGGCCTTCTTGAAGAACCACTTGCTGGCGTTGCCCCTGACCTTCCACTCGGGCGGCAGCGAGAAGGCGAATTCCACAAGCCGGGTGTCGAGGAGCGGGGCGCGCGTCTCCAGCGAGGCGGCCATACTCATGCGGTCCACCTTGACCATGATGTCGTCGGCCAGGTAGGTTTTCAGGTCCAGGTACAGGTCCTGGTTGATGCCGGGGAAGCGGTGGCTGCGCTCAAAGAACGAGCGGAACGGCTCGCGCTCGGGGAGATCGGCCAGGAACTCCTCCTGCAGGAAATTCGGGGAATAGAGGCGGTGCTTGTGCTGCGCGGAAAGGAAAAGCATCCAGCGGAAGTGGCGGTTGGAAGGCGAATGGCCGAAGCCCTCGCTGAAGCGCTTGAGGCGGTTGACCAGCCCCTTCTTCAGCTCCGAGGGCGGCAGCCGCCGCAGGATTCGGGCGCCCAGTGAGCACAGGGGCCGCAGGGGGGGCAGATCCAGGACGCGGGAAAGCTTCTGCGCCAGGTAGTGTTCATAGCCGCCGAAGATCTCGTCGCCGCCGTCCCCCGACAGCGCCACCGTCACGGTCTCCCTGGCCGAGCGCGAGACCAGGAAGGTCGGGAAGTTGGAGAAATCCCCCAAGGGCTCGTCCAGGATCCCGGCCAGCTGCCGGACCAGGGCCACGATGTCGGCGGACAGGATCCGTTCGTGGTGCTCGGTATTGAAGCGCTGGGCCACCCGGCGCGAGAAGGGCAGTTCACTGTACGATTTCTCCTCGAAGCCGATGGAGAACGTCTTGATGGGCGAGCGGGAGACCCGGGCCATGGTGGCCACGACGGCGCTGGAATCGATGCCGCCGGAGAGAAACGCCCCCAGGGGAACGTCCGATATCATGCGCATGCTCACCGCCTCTTCGAGCAGTCCCAGGAATGCGTCGCGGGCGCGGGGGAAGTCGAGCTGCGCCTGGCCGGGCCGGACGTCCCAGTACTCCCGGATCGCGGCCTTGCCGTTTTCGTAGACCAGCATGTGCCCGGCGGGCAGCTTCCTGACGGCCTTGAAGATGGAAAGGGGGGCAGGGACGTACTCCAGGGTCAGGAAGAAGTCGAGCGCCTGCGGGTCCACGTCGCGCGCGATGCCCGGGAATTCCAGGATGGACTTGATTTCCGAGGCGAACACCAGGTGCCGGCTGTTCTCCAGGCAATAGTACAAGGGCTTTTTCCCGATGGCATCCCGGGCCAGCACCAGGCGCCGCTCGGCCTGGTCGTAGATGGCGCAAGCGAACATCCCCCGCAGCTGTGTGACGAATTCCAGGCCGAACTCCTCGTAGAGGTTGACCACGACCTCGGTGTCGCTCCGGGTGCGGAAAGAGTACCCACGCCGGATGAGCTCCTGCCTCAGGGCGGGGTGATTGTAGACTTCACCGTTGTAGGTGATCCAGGAACGGCCGGAGCAGGAGGCCAGCGGCTGATGCCCGGTGGCCGGGTCGATAATGCTCAGGCGCCGGGCGGCGAGGCCCACGCCGTCCTTCAGGAAAAAACCCTCGTCATCGGGGCCGCGATGCACGATGCGGTCGTTCATCCGCTTCAGGGTCGCGGCGTCGGCCACGTTATGGAGCTGGGAAAAACCGCATATTCCGCACATGGCTTTTTTTTAGCGGCCGCTTCACGCTGGCGCCGCTCGGGAAACAACCGGGGCCGCGAGGCCTCGGGCACGGATCACGCGCGCCGCATGCGGCATACGCGTGGGGCGCCCCCTCCTTTGATGGATCGCCGAAGCGCTCTGGCGAGGGCAGGCCCTATTGAAAACTCTTTACCGCCTCGTTCTCGTCGTCGAAGGCCTCAAAGACCGTGATCAGCTTGGTGACCGTCATCAGGTCCTTGACTTTGTTGGAGAGGTTGAGGATCTTCACCGTCCCCCCTTCCTTCTTCAGGGTGGTGTAGGAACGCACGACTTCACCCAGTCCGGTGGAATCCAGATAGGGCACCTCGGCAAAATTCAGCACCAGCTGCTTGTCGCCGCCCTTGATCGTGGCATCGATCGACTGCCGGAGCTCTTCGATCCCTTCACCGAAAAGTATTTTGCCCTTGAGGTCGAGGATGGTGACATCGCCGTTCTTTCTTTTTTCTATCTTCATTTTATTCTCCTTGTGCGGCCACGAAATTCCTCTATAGCATAGCCAAAAAAAAATTTCAACTCTTTCGTGCTTTTCCTTGCCATCACGGGGCCTGGATGATCCGGTAATCGGGATTGCCGAAGCCGAGCTCGCGGGCATGGTCGATCTGGACGCGGCAGGGGATGTCGTAGGCCAGGGCTCCGAGAGGCCTGCCGGCCCGCTCCTCCACCAGGTCCAGGGAGGCGGCATCGAGGGCCACGGGATCGGAAGCGAGGAGCACGCCGATGTCAGGGAGGATCTTATGATAGCCGCCCATGCAGTCGCAGTCCTTGCTGATGCGTGTCAGGAAATTGATGTACAGCGCCCTGCCCTTCTTGGCCTCGGCCACGCCCCAGGCATGCTCCGTGATCTTGCGCTGCAGCCGCTCGTAGGTCTCCGCCCAGTTGTAGCCGATGGCGTCGAAGCGGCAGACGGTGAGGCATTCGGCGCAGCCGATGCAGGCTTTCCTGTCGATGCCGGCCACCCCCCCGGCCATGGAGATGGCCCCGGCCGGGCACCAGGCGAGGCAGGCGCCGCAGCCGGTGCACTTTTTCTTCTTCACCGAGGGGGTGGCGGTCGAAT
>JAFGST010000009.1 GCA_016934475.1 Candidatus Aminicenantota bacterium
CCCGGAGGCGTCAGCGCTCCGGGAAAAAGTGGAGGCGATTGGCGCGAGAGCCTGCCAGCCCCAAAACCCTTTACCGTGCTTGCAGTCCGTCCAAAAAACGATTTATTTCGGACAACAGTGGCAATGCACTAACACTGACAGATCGTAGAGTTCCTATCTGAACTCGCGGCTGACGATGGTGATGCGCTCGGGCCAGGCAATGTCGCCGATCGGCGTGGAGACGCTGGGCTGAGCGTCGAGTGCCACCCGCGAGATGTCGCCGCCCCGGCCCCCCAGGGCCAGGGCCAGGTTCAGAAGGTCGTCATAGCCGCCCCGGCCGAAGAACTCGTAGAGGTCCAGCTCCAGGCGCAGGGGAATAACGGTCGCCTTTCCCGTGCCCGGGATCTCCAGGGGCCTGTCGATGCCGCCGCTTACCGTGGGTTGGTCGTCGATGAGCAGGCGCCAGTCGAAGCGGGTGAGCGTGGAAATGGTGCGGGTGGTGCCGCCCGAGCCGTCGTTGGGATTGCGCGCCTCGACGTTCAGCAGGAAGCGGGCCGGCAGGCTCCCGTTGCGGAAGGCGGCCAGGAGCCGGATGCCGTCGGCGACGCTGAAATCCCTCAGCTGAGACTTGCCCTCGACGGACACTCCCGCCAGGGTGAAGTCGCCGATCCCCTGAAGGCGGAATTGCAGCCGCTTGAGGCTGGTCAGCGTGCGGGCGATCTCACCCAGGGTGGCGCAGCCCTGCAGCAGCAGGACGCACAGCATCAGAACAAGCGCCGATACTCTCGCTTTCGTCATTGGCTCCTCCCGGATCGGTTCCCATGATCTTAGCGCCGGGGAACGCGCAAGTCAATGGGACGGGAAAGCTCCTTTACTTCGCCGGCCGGCGTTGGTAAAATGGTCGCCATGGGCGCGAGAGAAAGGCGATCAGGCCATGTTCATCCCGCTTAAGGACTACAACCCGACCCGGCGCACGGCCGTCGTGGTCATCCTGCTCATCGCGCTCAACGTCTCGGTCTTCGTCTACCAGGCCTACCTGTCGCGCGAGCACCTGCGCCATCCGCTGCGTGCCGCCGACCTGCGGCCCCTGGAATGGCCCTCCAGCCTGGCCTACCATGTCATCAAGGACGGCCTGGTGCCGGCCGAGCTGGTCCGCTTGCGCAGCGCCGTGCTGCCGGTGGGCCGGGACCGCTGGAACGAGACCATCGTCTACCGCCGCCAGGTCTCCCCGCCGCTCAGCCTCCTGTATTCCCTGTTCATGCACGGCTCCTGGCTGCACCTGCTGGGCAACATGCTGTTCCTGTGGATCTTCGGCAACAACATCGAGGACCGCCTGGGCCGGATCAGGTTCGTCATGTTCTACCTGCTGTGCGGCGCCGGCGCCAGCCTGGTGCACGTGCTGTTCAACCTCAACTCCCTGGTCCCGGTCATCGGCGCCAGCGGCGCGGTCTCCGGCGTGATGGGGGCCTACCTGGCCCTTTTTCCGACGGCGCGGGTGCGCACCCTGGTCTTCATCTTTCTCTTCGTCACGACCATGGATGTTCCGGCTTCGGTCTTCCTGGCCATCTGGTTCATCTTCCAGTTCCTTTCGGCCGGAGGCGGGTCGGGCATCGCCTGGCTGGCCCATGTCGGGGGATTCATCATGGGATTCCTGCTGGTGAAGCTCTTCCTGAACGGCAGGAAGCCGGTCCTGGTGGTTGAGTCCCGCTCCGATTCCACGGGGGAGGAATCATGAAAAAGCATGCCGTCGTTTCCAGCCGGGCGCCGCGGACGCTGGGCCCCTATTCCCAGGCCATACGCTGCGGCGGCCTGGTGTTTCTCTCCGGCCAGTTGGGCATCGATCCCGTCAGCGGCATGCTGGCGGAGGGCGGGGTGCGCAACCAAACGCGCCAGGCGCTCGACAACCTCGCCGCGGTCCTGGAGGCGGCCGGCAGTCGCATGGACCTCCTGCTGAAGACCACGGTTTACCTGAGGGACATGGCCCATTTCCAGGCGGTCAACGATGTCTATGCCGAGCGCGTGGGGCAACCCTACCCGGCACGCGCCGCCGTCGCCGTCAGGGAGCTCCCGCTGGGAGCGGAGGTGGAGATCGAGGCCGTCGCCGCCGCGGAAGCCTGATGATCGCCCTGCGAGCCGAGGGCCTGTGGGTAGAGCAAAACGTCCCCGGCGGAGCCCGCGCCGTGCTGCGCGACGTCGACCTCGATGTGCCGTCCGGCCGCGTCACGGTGCTGCTGGGGGAGACGGGGGTTGGCAAGACCCTCCTGGCCCGGGCGCTTTCCGGCCTGCTGCCCGACGGATTCCGCGTCACTCGCGGCCGCATCCTGTACCGCGGCCGGCGGCTGGACGGCCCCGGCGCCTGGCAGGGCGTGCGCGGGCGGGAGTTGTTCTACGCGCCGCAGAACGCCGCGGCCTGCCTGAACCCGGTCATGACCATCGGCCGCCAGGTCCGAGAATGCAGCGACCTCGGCGCGGGCGAGATCACGGCCATGCTGGCCCGCCTGCGCTTCGCCGACCCGGAACGCGTCCTGCGCTCCTATCCCTGCTCCCTGAGCGGCGGCGAGAACCAGCGCTGCCTGCTGGCCCTGGCGCTGGCCAGCCGCGCCCGGTTGCTGATCCTGGACGAGCCCACGTCCGAGATCGACGCCACGGCCCAGGAGGAGTTCATCCAGGTCCTGCAGGAATACCGCCGCCGGCGCTCCCTGACCATCCTGCTGATCTCGCACCACCTGGGATTCGTCGGGCAGCTCGCCGATTCGCTGTGCGTTCTGCATCGCGGCGAGGTGGTGGCTTCGGGGGAACCGGGGACGGTTCTGGGCTCCCCGCGCCACCCCTACGTGCGCGACCTGGCCTCGTACCTGGCGTCATCCTGATGGGCACCCGCTTCCGCCTGGTTTCCGTCCGCAAGGCCTACGGCGACCGCCGCCAGTTGGTGGCGGCCCTGGGCGGCGTGGACCTCGAGATCAAGGATGGGCAGGTCAACGCCCTTGTGGGACGCTCGGGAGCGGGCAAATCGACCCTGGCCCGAATTCTCATGGGCTTCGAAAGACCCGACGACGGCGCGGTGCTCTACCGTGGGCGGCCCTTGGATGAGGCCGCCCGCCCGGACTTTCGCCGCTGCAACCAGATGGTCTTCCAAAATCCCTTCCTGGCCGTGAATCCTCTTTTCAGCGTGCAGCGGATCATCTCCGAGCCGTTGCGCCTCAACGGCGTCCCCACCGCTGCCGGCATGGACGCGATCATCGCCGTCATGGAGCTCCTGGAAATCCCGGCGGGTCTCCTGCGGCGGCGCCCCCACGAGTTGTCGGGCGGGGAGCTGCAGCGCGTGGCCCTGGCCCGGGCCCTGGTGCTGGAACCGGAGTTCCTGGTGCTCGACGAGCCCTTTTCCGCGCTCGACGACCTGACCTCTATGCGCATCCTGCGGCAGTTCCGCGGGATCGTGCGCCGCCTGGGCCTGGGAACGCTCTTCATCAGCCACCATCCGCGGCATGTGGCCGCCCTGGCCGACCGCGTCGCCGTCCTGGAAAAGGGAAGGATCGTCGGCTAGAATATCGCTCTCTTCCCTGCGAATCCGGCTGTGCCCCCTACTCAGGCTTATTTCAGCGTGAGGGTCCGGCTCCGCTTCCCGGCGTGGCGCGAGCGGTAGCTGACGGTCAGCTCGCCGCTTCCCGCCACGAGGAACTCGTGCTCCACCTTGCCGAAGCCGGGGACGACCAGGAACTGCAGCTCCGGCCGGTGCTCCTTGTAGGCCACCTTGTGCAGGTGAATGTCCTCGATCTCGCCGCCGGCGATGACCCGCAGTCCCGCCCCGTCCAGCGTGAGGGTGTCCTTGGGGTGAAGCTTGCTTTTCTGCGCCTGGTAGCTCATGCTGGGGATGGCCCGGGCATTGGCCAGGCGGGTGCGCACGCGGGTCAGGCCGTCGCCCAGAGCCTTGATCTCGAACACCTCCAGCTCAACCTCGGGGGTGTTCTTGGCGCTGAAGATGACCGCCGAGGCGTTGCGGTGCACCAGGTCCTTGAGCATGAACGGTGCCGGCAGGCGCGAGCTCATCTTGACCCAGCCGCCGATCTCGATCCGGCCGTAGTGCGGGTGGTCGAACTCGCGCCAGGGCTTGAACAACTCGCCCTGGGCCAGGTGGTCGTTGAAGCGGATCCTCTCCTTGTCCAGGGAGCGGTCGGGACGGAAATCGAAGCCCTCGCCCTCGGCCGTTTCCGTTGCGCCCGGCCCGCCTGCGGCGCTCTCCTGGCGGCTGGCGAAGCGCTCCGATTTCTGTTGAAACAGCTCGCCGACGAAACCGTACGCTCCCTGGGTCATGACCAGCCATTCCATGGAGTCGCCGTAGGTCGGGTACAGTTCCTTCCAGCTGATCATGTAGCGGTAGCCGGGGGTGATGCGCTCGGCCTGCCGGCCGAGATAATCGTAGACGGCGACATCCTGGCGGGGGTATTCCCCCTGGGCTTTCTGGCTGGGACCGCGCAGGTACATGCCGCCGCTGTTGTGGAAAGTCCAGCCCATGCAGATGTTGGGGCGCTTCTCGATGAATGCGGCCAGGGCCGCGGTGATCGCTCCGGAGAAGGGGTAGTCGCCGGCTCCGTTCTCTACGTAGTCGGGCATCCAGTCGAAGCCCCAGTTGCGGTTGCCGTCCAGGTAGCCCTCGGCGTCCTCGTTGACGCGGCCGTCGCCGTCGTTGTCCAGCCCCTCGTCCCCGAGGAGAGTCCATTCGCCCTTCTCGCCGGGCTTGACGCGCACCATCAGCCGCGGGTCGTCGGGGTCGCTCTTGTACTTTCCGAAGGGGTCGCGCTTGCGCATCTGGCAGATGTTGCCGTCGCCGTCCAGGTCGTCGGGGAAGTCCTCGTCGACCAGCCCGTCGCGGTCGTCGTCGCGGGGGACGCGCAGGCCGCGGTTGTCGCTGGGGGTGTTGGCGTCGGCGAAGAAATGATGGCGGCCGTCGGCGTTGACCACCGGGACGACGTAGAAGCAGCGTGAGTCGACCAGGCGGGTGATCTCCTCGTTGCGGCCGTAGGAGCCCAGGAGAGAATCGAGCAGGTACAGGGCCACTTCGGCGGCCTGGATCTCGTTGCCGTGGATGTTGCCGTCGACGTAGATGCCAGGCTTGTCCAGCTCGGCCCCGGTCTGGGGATTGTTCACGGTCAGGCAATAGACGGGCCGGCCTTCTTCGCTGTTACCCACCAGGTCCAGGTGCGTCAGGCGGGGGTAGGCCCGGTGCAGCAGACGCATGGCCTCGACGACCATCTCGTAGGTGTAGTAATAATCGAAGCTCAGGGGGACGCGCAGCGCGGTGCCGGCCTGGACGGGGCCGGGCAGCGCCAGCGCTCCCAGCAGGGCGATGAGGATGAACGCGGATGATCGTTTCATTTCGATTCTCCCAGGATGATGGTCTTGCCGTCGTCCCAGCCCGAGCGATGGGCCAGGGCCATCCGGACCTTCTGCCCGCCGTGGCCGCGGATGATCCAGTCCAGCCGCCGGGTCTGGCCGCCGCCGATCTCCTTGAGCGCGGTCCGCTTCAGGCCGTCGATCATGGCCAGTTCGCCGCCCTCCAGCGTGATGACGGCCGGGGCCGGCCTCTTGTTACGGTCGCCCATGGCGGTGGGGAAGGGCAGATAGCCGGCGTTCTCCACCCAGGCCTTGAGGCGGAAGACGCCGCCGCCCAGCGCTTCGCTCGTGACCTTGGCGATGCGCAGGCGGGGCAGCTTGTCCGCCAGTTCCAGTACCCAGGGTACCTGTCCCTGGAGCAGGTTCTCGATCATGGCGGCGGGCGGGGTGTTCTCGGCGAAGGGCACGAATCCGCCGATCTCGACCTCGCCCAGGGTCGGATGGCGGAATGCCTTCCAGGGGATGAATCCCCGGCCCCCCAGTTCCTTGTCGGAGAAGGCCAGCATGGCCCTCTCGTTCTCGTCGCCCCCGGAGCTGTCCTTGGGCTTGGGCATCCGCCGCATCATTTCGGCCATTTTCTTGGTATCCATCATACCGCCCTTCAGGGCGTCGATCACCATCGCCGCCTTGAAATCCTCCGGGGCGCCCGAGCTTTTCAGCAAGGCGGTGATCTTCTCCTCGCCCAGGGCGACAAACTCCTCGTTGCTCATCGCCTCCAGCTGCTCCGGGGTGATGCCTGGCGCGGCCTTTTCCTCCTTCTTCACTTCGGGCAGGGTCCAGAAATCCATGCTGAAGGCGGGCACTCCCAGGTGGTAGTAGGACCACAATTCAAACGAGCCGTCCCGGGCGTCGGGGGTCTCCAGGCGCGGGGCGTCCAGCTTGCCCTTCTTGAGAAATTCCTTGTACTGGTCGCTGAGGACCTTGAAGTACTTCAGGTCTTCGGGCAGCGGGTTGACCGCCTGGCCCAGGCCCAGGAAGCCGGCCACCATGGACTCGCTGAACTCGAATCCGGGTGGGGCGACTCCGCGGGCGATCTCCATGATCTCGTCCATGGTGTAGGTCTTGTCGGTATCCACGCCCATGAAGGCCCCGATCTGCTGGGGGATCTTGATCTTGCTGAAATCGGCCTCGCCCTTGCGGCCGCCCTTGGGGGGGACCAAACAGAAATTGCTGGCCCCGAAGGTGACGGTCATGGCGATCTCGGGGTGCAGGGTCACGAAGCGCATCAGTCCCAGGCTTGCGCTCTCGCTGCCGGCCCAGCGGCCGCCTTCGGCGCTGAAAAAACGGAACAGGTGGGGAAAATTGATGCCGACATTGACGCCGCCGCGACCGTCCTCGTTGATGCGGCCGTCGTTATCGTTGTCCAAACCCTCGGAGTACAGCTTATACACTCCCTTCTCGCCCTTGGCCGCCTCGGCCTTCTTCATCAGCCGCGGCTCGCCTTCCAGGGATACCCACTCCCCCTCGGGATCCTTCACGCGCATGGCGGTGATGATGCCGTTGCCGTCGAGGTCCTCCGGGCCGTCCTCGTCCTCGCGGTCGTCCATGTCGTCGTTGTGCGGCCGCTCGTTTCGGGCATCGGCGAGCAGGGGGCGGGCGAAGAAGTTCGCGGCGGCGTCGGGATTGCCCAGCGCCAGGACGTACCAGCCCTTGTCCCTGCGGCATTCGGGCTTTTTCAGGATCAGCCGGGCCAGGAACAAGGCCGCCTCCGAAGCCAGAGGCGCGGTCCCCTCCAGGTTGGCCGCGACCAGGACGGCGGGCAGGCGCTTGCGGGGCTTCCCTGCCTCGGGCCCGATGTAGAGAAGGGACAGCGGCTTCCCTCCCGCGGAAACGGCGATCGGCACGATCTCGGTCACCTGTGCCTGGCCGCGGGCCAGGTTTTTCAGGAAAGATTCGATTTCCGCGGGGGAGTGGTAGCGGTCGAAGACGGGGGGCGCGGGGAAACTCAATGTTGCCGCCGCGAAAAGCAGGAAGAGCAGTACAAGGAAAACGGCACGTGACGTCATTTTCACCTCGATGGGCAGCGCATATCTCGGGGACGAGATCCCGCATGCGCCGGAATGAGGTATTTACGCAGAGTGGGGGGGAATGGTTTTTGGCCGTGTCCGTCCGTCTTCTCAGAGGCGGCGCCGCGGGGCCAGGAAATGCTTCCGGTAATAAGCGACCGAGGCGCGAATGTCGGCGGCGGCGTGGGGCTCCAGGGCGACGGAGAAGGGGCAGGACAGGCCGGCGATGGCCGTCCGGACCGCCGGCCAGTCGATGGTTCCGCGTCCCAAGGCCAGGTGGTCGTCGCTGGCGCCGCAGTTGTCGTGCAGGTGAAAGTGGACATGGCCCCGCGGATCGAGATAGTACAGCCATTCGCTGAAGGGGATGCGGGCGAAGACATGGTGATGGCCGAAATCGAAGCAGTGGACCAGGCGCGGCCGCCCGACCTTCCGTTGCAGCTGCATCGCGATATGCGGGGTGGGCTCGGCGATGTTCTCCAGGGCGATGAGCGGGCCGTCGTCGTCGGCCAGCAGCGCCGCGTAGAAGGCCGCCGCCCGCTCCAACCACTGTGGGAACTGCTGGCGGTAGTAGAGGGGATCATAGTTGAAATGCATGACCACCAACAGGCTCCCGAGCTCGGCGGCGATCTCCATGACCCGCTTCATCTTCTCCAGGCTCAGCCGGCGCACGTCGTCGTCGGCAACGCCGGGCCAGACGTCCATGAAGGGGGCGTGGACGGAATGGGCGCGGAAACGGCCGAGGATCCTGCGGGTGGCCGCCAGGGTGCGCGGCGTGAACTCCCTGAGCCGCTCGGCCCGGATGTAGACTTCCGGCCCGGCGCCCGCATCGGCCAGGGAGGCGGCCTGTCGCTCCAGGCCCTCGAAGGGGACGCGAACGAACAGGTCCTCAAACATTGTGGCCGCCGATCAGCATGTTGACCTGATAGGAAAGCTGCTCGATCTTGAACGGCTTGGGAATGAAATGACCGATCTTGCCCTTGAAGACCTCGGCCTCCAGGTATTCCCTGCCGTAGCCGCTGGCGATCAGGATCCGGACGTCCGGGCGCAGTTCCCTCAGGATATGGAACACCTTTTCGCCCGAGATGCCCGGCATCTCGATGTCCAGGATGACCAGCTTGATCTCGTCGAGGTTCTCCTTGAAGAGGTCGATGCCCTCGGTGCCGTTGGCGGCGGTCAGGCATCTCAGGCCCAGGGTCTTGAGCATGTCGCTGCCGATGTCGCGGATCACTTCCTCGTCGTCGATGAGCAGCACCAGGCCCTCCAGGGGCGCCGCCGATTCGCGGGCCTCCGGGGTGGTCGCCGGGTAGGTCTCATGTTCGAAAACCGGCAGCCGGATCGTGAAAGTGGTTCCCTCTCCGCTCTGCGAGCGCAGATCGATCTGGCCGTTGTAGTCGCGGATGATCTCGCGGACGATGGCCAGGCCCAGCCCTGTGCCCCGGCCCTGGCCCTTGGTAGTGAAGAATGGCTCGAAGATCTTCTTCTGGTTCTCGGGGCTGATGCCGCCGCCGTTGTCGCTGATCTCGATCAGGGCATAGCGGCCGTCGAGCATGTTGCTCTGATTGGATATGTCGACCATGTCGGTGCGGATTCGCAGGACGGGCCGCTTCATCCCTTCCAGGGCGTCCCGGGCGTTGACGATCAGGTTGATCAGGATCTGGGAAATCTTGGTCTTGTCGGCCTGCAGCAGGATCTGGCTGGGGTGCAGCTGGATGTCCAAGTCGATCGTCTTGAGGTTCATCGCCAGAAAGTCCAGCGATTCGCGGATCAGGTCGTTGACGTTGAGGATCTCCTTCTCGGACAGCTTCTTGCGCGAGAAATTCAGCAGCTGGTTGATGAGGGTGGAGGCCCTTTCGCTGGAATGGATGATCGTGGAGACGTATTTCTGCACCTTGGGATTGTCGGCGATCTTCTTCTCCAGCAGCGAGGCGTAGCCCATAATGCCGCTCAGCAGGTTGTTGAAGTCGTGGATGATGTGGCTGGTCAGCAGTCCCAGCGATTCCATCTTCTGGGCCTGCAGCAGAGTCGATTCCATCTTTTTCAGGGCCGACACGTCCTCGATATGGATGACGGCGCCGTTCTGCTCGGCGGTTACGGGGTAGAGGATCAGGTTGACCACCTTGAAATCCTCCTCGCCGATGAAGATCCGCTCGTCGTTGAGGTACAGGGTTTTCTTCAGGATCATGACCTCGTTGATGGCGTCCTTGTACTTGTCGAACAGCGAGAGCAGGTCGTAGAGGTTCTTGCCGAAGGCGTTGGCAAAGGAGATGCCCAGCATGGTCTCGGCCGTCGAGTTCCAGGTGGTGACCATTCCGTTCTCATTGATGGAGATCACCGCGTAGGGGCTGGCGTTGATCAGCTTCTGCAGGAAGCCTTGGAGGGAACGCAGGCGGGAGGTGAGGCTCCGCCATTCGGAAATGTCCCGCAGCATGATGATGCCGCCGATGACGCGTCCGCCGCTTTTCAACGGTTCCACGATCAAGTCGACGTAGTTCTCCTCCTCCAGGACCGGGTTGAGGGTATTGATGCGGTGGACGCTGCCGCCGCCCTCGACGACGTTGCGCACCAACTCGTCGAAACCGCTTTCGATGGAGCCCTTGGCCAGGATGAGGTTGAGGTTCTGCCCGATAATGCTGGCCCCGCCGGCCTGGACCAGGTCGCGCGCCTTCTTGTTGGCGAAAGTGACGCGCAGCCGGCGGTCGACGATGATGATCATCTCGGGAATCGACTGGAAGATCTGGCGCGAGAACAGGATCTGGTTCTTCAGGTCGATCTCGGCCTTCTTGCGCTTGCTGATGTCGCTGATCACCGCCAGGTAGCCGGAGGGCCGGCCCCGGCTTTCGCCGATGGCGGTCAGCGAAAGGGCGACGTCGATCTTTTCCCCGCTCTTCAGGACCATCGTGGTCTCCCGCTCGACGATCCGCCCGCTTCTCCTCATCTCCACGGCGGTGCGGCGGATGAAGCGCGAGTCGAAAAACTCCTCCACGCGCAGCGACGCGAGCGCCTGCGGTTCAATAGCCAGCCGTCTCAGCCCGCTCTCGTTCATGGACGTCGGCCGCATGTCGGCGTCCAGCATGACGACGGCCGATGGCGAGATGTTCAGGAGCGATCCCAGGTTTTCCCCGCTTTTCCTGGCCCCGTCCGCCAGGACCGCCAGGTGCGCCCGGACCCCTTCCAGCCCGCTGAAAAGCTTGCCGGTCTCCTTGAAGAGGGATGTGGGTTTGGGCGCCGCCGGAGCGTCGCCCTCTTTCTGCAACTGCTGCAGGCGGTCGTGGAGCTGAGCGAGGGGCGTGAGGATCGATGCTTTCAGGAAGAAGAAAATGAGCAGCACGAAGGCCGGAAGGAGCAGTGCCGGGATCCACGGGGAAAGGGCCTCCCAGCGCCCCGTCCCGCTCCGGCCCAGGAGGCGCTGGAGCCAGACCGAGATGGCCGCCGTAGCGGCCGTGCCGATCAGCAGAACGGCGAGAATCTTCAGCGCCAGCTTGTTCATCGCGCTCTCGGCGTGAGCGGCCGCTATTCCTGTGCGCCCTCCTCCTGGCTCCCGTAGATCACCTTGATGCCCTCGATCTTCTTCTGGATGGGGAAGATCCCCAGAAGAACCTGGCCCGAGTTCTTGGTCTTGGCATAGACCTTCACCTTGACGCCCTTCCAGTTGGCGATGTTCTTGATGAACGCCGGCTTGGACGTTGCCCGGTAGCCGTAGAATCCCTTGACGAAGATCTCCTCGCTGACCGCGCCCGGCGGCAGGGGTTTCTTCACCGCTTCGACGTAGCCGTCGGTCAGGTTCTCGCCGCTCTCCTCGAAGACGAAAATGCAGTTGAACGAGACGTACTGCAGGGGGCGCTGGCCGGTGTTCTTGATCTTGAAGGTGAAGGACGGCACGATGGTCGCCTCGTCAGGCCGGGCCTTCTTGTCGACCCAGATCGAGTCGTGCCAGACGATCTGGATGGACTCGGACACCTCCTTGCCGGTCATGGTGTCCTGGACGACGGTCCGATAAAATACAAGAATGAGAATGAGCCCGATGGCGAAGAGGAACACCGAGGCCCAGAACTTGGTGCGTTTGTAGAACGGCGTTTTTTCCGCGACGGCCTTGAACAGCTCGTTGTTTTCGCTCATGTGTATCTCCTTTCTCTAGGTATATATCCCACAATCGGCGCGTTTTTTCAATGCGGGGGCAAAAAAAAGGGGAGTTCGCGGCGAACTCCCCTTTCGTGGCTCGCGGAGTGCGTCAGACCACGCCGTAGGCCAGCATGGCCTTGGCGACCTTGATGAATCCGGCGATGTTGGCGCCCATCAGATAATCGCCCTTGCTGCCGTACTTCTCGGCGGCATCCAGGCACTGGCTGTGGATGTTCTTCATGATGGAATGCAGCTTCTGGTCGACCTCCTCGCGGTTCCAGTAGAAGCGCTGGCTCTGCTGCGCCATCTCCAGCCCCGAGGTGGCCACGCCGCCGGCGTTGGCGGCCTTGGCCGGACCGTACAGGACGTTGTTGCTTTGGTAGACCTTGATGGCGGCCAGGTTGGAGGGCATGTTGGCCCCCTCCGAGACGCAGAAGCAGCCGTTCTTCACCATGGCCTTGGCGTGCTCCTCGTTGATCTCGTTCTGGGTGGCCGAGGGGAAGGCGGCATCGATCTTGAGGCCGTCGACGACGACGTCCCAGACGCTCTTGCCTTCGAAATATTTGGCCTTGTACTTGTCGGAGTATTCCCTGATGCGGCCGCGGGTGACGTTCTTCAAGTTGATGATGTAGGCGAGTTTCTCGGCGTCGATCCCGGCCTCGTCAACGACGGTGCCGTTGGAATCGGAGACGGTGATGACCTTCCCGCCCAGCTGGATGATCTTCTCGGCGGTGTACTGGAACACGTTGCCCGAGCCGGAGACGGCGCAGCGCAGCCCCTTGAAGTCCTTGCCGCGGGTGGCCAGCATCTCAGCCGCGAAGTAGACCGAGCCGTAGCCCGTCGCCTCGGGACGGATCAGCGAGCCGCC
>JAFGST010000080.1 GCA_016934475.1 Candidatus Aminicenantota bacterium
CATGCTGCTGCGGGCCAACGTCCTGGCCAAGGGCTACAGCGGCGTGCGCCTGGACGTGGTACGCCTGCTGCTGGAGATGCTGAACAAGGACATCGTTCCCCTGATCCCGGCCAAGGGCTCGGTGGGCGCCTCGGGTGACCTGGCCCCGCTGTCGCACCTGGCCATGACCCTGATCGGCGAAGGCGATGTCCTCTATGAGGGCCAGGAGCAGGCGGCGGCGCATGCCTTGAAGAAAGCGGGACTACAGCCCCTGGAGCTCCTGGAAAAGGAAGGCCTGGCCCTGATCAACGGTACCCAGGTCATGACCGCCATCGGCATTTTCAACCTGCTGGAGGCGGAAAAATTGGTTCGGGTGTCCGACATCGCCGGGGCCATGACCTTCGAGGCCCAGCTGGGGGATCCCTCGCCGTTCTACGAGGAGATCCAGGAAGTGCGGCGCCATCTCGGGCAGATGGAAAGCGCCCGCAACCTCATGCACCTAGTCAAGGATTCCCCACTCTGGATCTCCCACCAGGGTAAGAAAAAGGTTCAGGACGCCTACTCGGTCCGCTGCATGCCCCAGGTGCATGGCGCGGTACGCGACACGCTGAAGCACGTGCGCCACGTCCTGGAGATCGAGGTCAATTCGGCCACCGAGAACCCCTTGATCTTCCCTGAGAAGAAAATCATCCTTTCGGGGGGCAACTTCCACGGCGAGCCGGTCGCCTTCGCCATGGACTTCCTGGCCATCGCCATGACCGAGCTGGGCAACATCTCCGAGCGCCGCATCGACCGCCTGATCAATCCCGCCTCCAACATGGGGCTGCCCAATTTCCTGGTCGCCGACAACGGCCTGAACTCGGGCTTTATGATCGCCCATGTCACGGCCACGGCGCTGGCCTCGGAGAACAAATCACTGGCCCATCCGGCCTCGGTGGACAACATCCCCACCTCGGCCAACCAGGAGGACCACGTCAGCATGGGGACCATCGCCGCCCGCAAGACGCATGAGGTCATCGAAAACCTGCGCTCCATCCTGGCGATCGAGCTGATGGCCGGGGCCCAGGCCCTCGATTTCTACGATCTGAAGACATCACCGCCCCTGGAGAGCGTCAAGGCCCTCATCCGCAGGCAGGTGCCGTTCCTCAACGAGGACGCGCGCATGGACAAGCACATCCGCCACATCGCCGACCTGGTCGAGGACGGGCGCCTGATCGCCGCCGCCGAAAAAACGGGCCTGCGGCTCCTGTGATGCTCCAGCTCCTCCTTCTGGCGGCGGTCGTTTATTTCCTCTACCGGTGGCTGCGCCGCGACGATGCGCCGGCCGAAACGAAGAGGACCTCCGCATCCCCAGGGCACCCCGTCGAGGAGATGGTCCAGGACCTGCAATGCGGAACCTGGGTGCCGGCCAGCCAGGCCATCATATTGAAACGGGGCGGGGAAGCCCTGTATTTCTGCTCGCCCGAGTGCCGCGACAAGTATCTTAAAGAAGCAAGCAATCGTGACGCGTGACGCGCAAACGCAAGGGACGAACTCATTCCATCGAGTGAGCAGCAAAGACCGATAGTGCGCTTCATGCTGCTTTCTCATTACGCGTCACACGTCACGCGTTACGAAAGCATGATTGTTCGCTGCATGCCGTACGCCCTACGCCGAGATCTTTTTTTATCCAAGCGCCACGTCGAGGAACATCATGACGGCGAAGCCGAGCATGGCGCCGATGGTCGACAGGTCGGTCTCGTGGCCCCGCTGCGCCTCGGGAATGAGTTCCTCCACCACCACGAAAATCATGGCCCCGGCGGCGAAAGCCAGGGCGTAGGGCAGCAGCGGCTTCACCAGCACCACCATCACCGCCCCGAATACTCCGGCCAGGGGCTCGACCATCCCCGACAGCTGGCCGTACCAGAATGCCTTGCCCCGGGAGAATCCCTCGCGGCGCAGGGGGACCGAAACGGCCGCTCCCTCGGGAAAGTTCTGCAGGCCGATGCCGAAGGCCAGGGCCAGGGCGCTGCCCAGCACCGCCGGCGTCCAATGGTCGGCCAGGGCGCCGAAGGCGACGCCGACGGCCAGCCCCTCGGGAATGTTGTGCAGGGTGATGGCCAGTACCAGCAGGGTGCTGCGCTGCCAGGAAGTCTTGATGCCCTCGGCGTTCCTCATCTCGAGCCCCAGGTGCAGGTGGGGCAGCACCTTGTCGATGGCCGTCAGGAAAGCGCCGCCGGCCAGGAATCCAGCCAGCGCCGGCAGCCAGGACGGGACGGCGCTGCCCTCCGACATCTCGATGGCCGGCTTCAGCAACGACCAAAAGCTGGCGGCGATCATCACCCCGGCGGCAAATCCCAGCATGGTATTGAGCAGTCGCTGGTTCAGCTCGCGGAAAAAGAAGACCATGGCGGCGCCCAAGGCGGTGATTCCCCACGTGAACAGCGTCGCCGCCAGCGCAAGCATAACCGGGCTCGCTTCCCGGGCCCATTCCCAATTCATGGCATCCTCCCGGCTCTTGTCCCTGCCCGTTCCGTCAGGATGACGAAAAAAAATTCATAGCACGGCCACGGTAAAAATTCAAGCAGGCGGCGGCTCAAGCGGTCCCCGACAGGCGCGCCGTCGGGGCGGTAACCGCGCCAGAAGGAGGTCGCCGGGCATGTCGCCGACATCTCCGTGCGCTCCCACATGAGCGAGTTCACCTTGCCATTTTGCCCTTTTTCGCAGTCCCTGGTCTATTCTCTTCCGGGTACGGGCCGCCATGCGGCCGCCCAGCGGCTGAAGGATTCCCCGTAAGCGGAGGCGAAGGCCGACTCCAGGTCCCGGCCGCCGCGCAGGCCGGCCAGCAGGCGGCGCAGGCGCGCCATGCCGAACTCTTCCACCAGGTCCTGTATCGCCTGCAGGCTCTCCATGTAGGCCAGGTAGGCCAGGCGCGGCTCGCGGGGAAAGCCGTTGGCCAGCATCCCCAGGGGGATCGCCTGGTTCACGTTGACCACCTCGTCGCCCGAAAAGTGCTGGGCCAACCCTTCGTGCAGCCATAGCGGGCAGCCGGGGGCCATGGCGAAGAGAGCGGCGTGGGTGTACTCATGGTATAGAACGCGGCGCAGCTCCCCCGCCCTGCCCTCGGCCCCCTGCACCGGCACACGAATCTTGCCGTCAAGCTGCCCGAACATGCCGCCGACCCAGGCCGGGGCCCGGGTGACGTCGGAGAAGTCCTTGGCCGTATAGAGGATGACGGTCACCGGCTGCTCGGGGAAAAAATTCAGCTCCTTGCCGATATCAGAATAGGCGTCCTTCAGGATGCCCAGCACCGCGTGCTTGATCGCCTCATGCTCGTAGCCGTCGAACAGGACGGTGAACCTCGCCGCGCGCGCGCCGTCGTAGTTGCGCTGCACCTCGATCTCCCTCTCCAGCCTCGCCTGGAGCTCGAGCAGTTTGCCGTCGCCTTGCAGGGCCAGGGCGGCCCGCACCCGCTCCAGTGCCGCCGCCAGCTCGTTGCGGCGGTAGAGGTCCAGGGTCAGCGCCTTGAGCACGGCAAAGTCATCACCCGGCACCGCTGTCTCCGGCTGCCGGGCACGCTCCGCTTCCAGAGACATGCCCGCATCGGCGGGAGGAGAGGGCCAAAATGCGGCATCGGGGACCCGCTCACTTTGCCCTTCTGTTTTCTCCGGAAATTCCGCCGGAAGCTTTTCGTCAGGCGCCGGGTTTTCGCTCAGGGCCGGCGGCGTCTCCCCGGCCGGGGGCTCCCGGTGCAACAGCCAGAGCGCCGACACCGCCGACACGGCAAGAAAAAGCAGGACGAGGCCCGGCCATGCTCCGTGGCGGCGCCTCTTCACGTACAGGGGATTTTCCCGCTTGCGGTTCATCGCCGGCAATTGTACCTGAAAACGTTCGCCAGGAAAACGTCGTGGCCCGCCTCGGGTCTCAGCGGCGGCCCAGCTCGCGCAGGTGGCGGCGCCGGAAGAGCCAGGCGCCCAGGGCGAAATAGAGGACGGTCAGGACGGCGATCCCAACCAGTTCGAAGCCCAGGTCGCCCAGGCCGGCCCGGAAATTCAGGATCTTGTTGAAGGCCTTGACGGTGAGGGCAGTGGGCAGCACGTCGTTGGCGTAGAACGAATGGCCGGCCAGGCCGAACAGGGTGAGGCGCGGCAGGGGGAACATGCACTCGGAAAAGAACATGAGGATGAAGAAGGGGAAGACGCCCACCGTCAGAAGTTCGAAGATCGTCCGCATGAAGGCGGCCACCAGCAGGCTGATGGCGACGACCGCAAGGCTGGACAGCACTCCAACGAGCAGGAGCAGCGCCAGCGACCCCGAGGAACGGAAGCCGACGTGCAGGGCGGCCAGGTAGGTCAGCCCCAGCGCCGCCGTGCTGATCAACACCTGGTTGATGGCGATGGCGCCGAGGAACTCGCCGGCGCCCAGCCTGGACAGGACGAGGCGGGAGAGGGTCCCCTTGTCGACCTCCTTGATGAGCGAGGCGGCGGCCGTGAACAGGACCATGATGATGGCCAGGACCAGAAGCGCCGGCACGTAGAGGTCGAATTCGCTGGGGCCCCGCTCGAGGCTGAGGGACCGGTAATCAATCGCCAGCGGCATGGTCACCCCGGCTAGCCGGGAGACATAGGCATAGGTGATGAAGTCGGCGAAGGCGGCGGCCATGGTGAAGCGGATGCTGCCGTGGTCCCCGACCTGGACCAGGCGCGGGACGTCGGCGCTTTGCCTCTCCACGTGCCGCCGCAGGCGCAGGGAAAAATCCTCGGGGATGACGAGCAGCAGGTCGGCGTCCCGGTTCTTCAATTGCCGTCTCCCCTCCTCCTCGTCGGCGATCCGCACCAGCTTGAAGATCGCCTTGCCATCGGGATAGGCCGCTTCTTGCAGCTGGCGCAGGAGGTCGTCTCCAGCGCAGGTCGCTTCGGCGGCGTCGGCGACGGGCCGGTCGCGGTTGAGCGCCAGCAGGGTGTAGCGGACCGTGGCGTTGCCGAAATAGGCGTACATCATGTAGACGAAGAAGGGGCCGAAGGTCAGCGTCAGGGCGGTGATCTTCCACTCGCGCAGGTTCTCCCTGAACGTTTTCTGGAAGTAGGCCAGGATTCTCATTCGCGCAACCCCCGGCCGGTCAGGCCGATGAACACGTCCTCCAGCGTGGCCTGGCGCACGCGCAGGTCGATCAGGTGCAGGCCCGCCTCACGGATGCGCTGCAGGATCGGCGGCAGCAGGTCTGCGGCCGCCTCCGATACCAGCCGCAGGACGTTGCCCTGCACGGTGAAGCGCTCGCGGACGCCCTCCAGGCCGGAGAGCCGCGGCAGAAGCTGCTGCCGGATGTCCTCCGCGATGCGGATCTCGAACAGGTCCCCCGGCCCGAGCCTCGAGGTGATGCCCGCCACGCTGTCCAGCGCCAGCAGCCGCCCATGGTCGATGATGCAGACCCGGTCGGACATCTTCTCGGCCTCCTCCATGTCATGGGTGGTGAGGATGACGGTCATCGCCCCGGCCAGACCCTTGACGTATTCCCGCACCAGGACCCGGCTCTGGGGATCCAGCCCCGCCTGGGGTTCGTCCAGGAAAAGGATCTCCGGCTCGTGCACCAGGGCCAGGGCGATGTTGAGCCGGCGCTGCATCCCCCCCGACAGGGTCCGCGCCAGCTTGTTGCGCTTTTCGGCGAGGCCGAAGGTCTCCAGCAGTTCCGCGGCGCGCTTCGCGGCCCGGCGCCGGTTCAGGTCGTAGACGCGGCCCATGAATTCCAGCTGCTCCCGGCAGGTCATCGTTTCCCAGACGACGATGCTCTGCGGGCAGACGCCGATGCGGCGCAGGACCTTCCAGTCGCGGCCGCGCATGGCGCGTCCGGCGATCTCGATGGTCCCGCCATGGGGGCGGAGCAAGCCGCACATCATCTTGATCGTCGTGGTCTTGCCGGCGCCGTTGGGCCCCAGGAAGCCGAAGACCTCCCCGCGCCGGACGGCGAAGGACAGGCCGTCGACGGCGGTCAGGTCGCCGTAGCGGCGCGTCAAATTCTCGACGCGGAGCATCTCATCCTTGTTGGCCTCGCTTTCCATGACGCTTTCCCTTGCTCGCGGCCGGCGGAAAGGACCCGCCGTTTTTTTTCCTTCCAACGTACCCCAGGAGCCGGGATTTTGCAAGGACGACGGTGGGGGATCAGAAAATCGTGTATATGCCTCCGGCCATGAGGATCTCCCGGCGCCCGCCGGGGTAGCCCAGGATGACCTCGCGCACGGCGACGCGCGGCTGCACCTGGGGGATATAGATGCGGTCGAGGTGAATGACCGCCGACGGCGAAGAGAATTCATCGGGGCCGACGATGCCGCCGAAGTGTTCGCTGCGGCCGAAGGCGACGTGCAGCCCCAGCTTCTCGTCGAGCAGGATCTCGCCGATCGGCTCCAGCCCGAAATCGGCCAGCACGCCGAAGCCCAGCTCGGCCATGTTGCCGTAGGCCGGCTCCGCCGCCAGGCGGGCGCGCTCGGCCCTGGCCGCGGCCCCCCTGCCTTTCGCTTTCACGGCGCGGTTGGCCTGGATGGCGAACAGAACCACATCGCCGTCGATTTCGACGGGAAGGGTGCCGGAGGTGAGGCTCGCCACGCCCGCCTCGCCCTCGTAGGGCACGATGTAGGCCTCGCCGCTGGGCAGGTTTCCGGCGGTGCCGGCCTCGGGAAAGCGGCCCGAGCTGGCGTGGGCCGAACGGTGGCGCAGGTCGAAATGGATGTCGCATCCGCTCTTGCCGTCGACCACGAAGGAGACGTCGGCGTGGTCGGCCTCGTCGAGCCTGGCTTTCAGGGCGTCGACGCGCCGCGCCACCTCGCCGTAGTCGATGCGCAGGGCCGGGATCATCGCCGCGGCGAAGCCGGGCATGGTCGCCGCCCGGAAGCGGAAGCGCCGGGCGGCGACCTTGAGCGGCGCGGTGGTCGAGTACTCGGTCGGCGCCAGGAAGAGCTGGGTCGAGGCGAAGACACCCTCAAAGCTCGCCTGTTCACCGGCACGCTCGAGCTCGGCGGCGGTTTCGGGCATGGCCCCTTCCACAAGGAAGCCATCGGCGGGGAGGTCGGCGTTGTTCGAGCCGACGTCGGCATAGGCGACCAGCTTCACCTCGGCGAGCGGGATCTCCTCTTTCCTCGCCGCCAGCAGGACGCGCCACTCGTGGGCCAGGCGCCGCCGCTCCCTCCAGGCGGGATTGTCGCTCGCGGCGTCTCGCGGCACGTCGACCAGAATGGCCAGGGCGCGGTCGGTCGCGAAGCGCGGAAACACGGAGCGGACGAGGGAAACCAGTTCTTCAGGGGCCAGTGTCGTCATGGGCGACCTCCGCCTCTCATTATAGCGGCCTTGCTCATCCTTTCCAATACCCGCGGCGCCGAGAGAGAATATTCCTGGTGAGGATTGTCCATTCCGGAAGACGACCTGCGATTGCATGGGTGGTCATCTCATGGAGGAAATTTTCTGGAAACAATTCCATCACGAAAGAATCTAAGTCAGTTGACAATTTCGTTGGATTGCGATACAAGAAATCCGTGAGCGCCCTTCGGGGCCCAACAGGGAAGACGGTGCGAAGCCGTCGCGGACCCGCCGCCGTAACCGGGGACGAAAGCCGCC
>JAFGST010000081.1 GCA_016934475.1 Candidatus Aminicenantota bacterium
GAGCAGGTCATGCAGATCTCGGTGCGCATCGCCGGCTTCTCCATGAGCGAGGCCGACGAGATGCGCAAGATCATGGGCAAGAAGGAAGTGAGTAAGATGCCGGCCCAGGAGAAGAAGTTCCTCGAGCGGGCCGCGCGGAGGGGCTACGACAAGAAGAAGGTGGAGGAGCTCTTCTCCCAAATGAAGACCTTCGCCGAGTACGGCTTCAACAAGTCGCACTCCACGGCCTACGCCTACCTGGCCTACCAGACGGCCTTTCTCAAGGCCCACTACCCCGTCTACTTCATGTCGGCCCACCTCAGCTCCGAGGCCGACAAGACCAGCACCTCCTCCAAGATCATCCAGTACATCTCCGAGAGCAAGCGCATGGGCATCGAGATCCTGCCCCCGGACATCAACCAGAGCCGGGAGAACTTCCACGTCGAGTCGGATTGCGCCATCCGCTTCGGCCTGATCGGCCTGAAGAACGTGGGCAGCGCCGCCCTGGCCATCATCCTGCGCACCCGCGAGGAGGGCGGGCCCTTCCGAGATTTCAACGACTTCGTCCGCCGCGTCGACCTGAGCCGCGTCAACAAGAGCGTGCTGGAGAGCCTGGTCAAGGCCGGGGCCTGCGACGGCTTCGGCCTCAAGCGCCGGAGCCTTTACGAGGGCATCGGCGAGGTCCTGCGGCGCGCCGCCGTCATCGGCCGCAGCCGCGCGCGCAACCAGAAGGCCCTGTTCGCCGAGGCCATCGAGAACGACTACCTCCCCCGCGAGTTCCTGGAGCTCGAGGAGTGGCCGGAGAACGAAATGATCAAGGGCGAGAAGGAGATCGCCGGCATCTACCTCACCCGCAACCCCCTCGAGAAGTACAGCCGCGAGATCGCCAAGGTCTCCAACACCAGCATCCAGGCCGTGCAGAACAAGGAATTCAAGGGCGAGGTCATCAAGCTGGGCGGCGTGGTGACCGAGTTCGCCCGCCGCACCTCCAAGAAGGGCGACGTGTACGGCGAGATCTATTTCGAGGACCTGACCGGGCGCATCAAGGTCCTGTGCTTCAAGGAGCGCTGGGCGGCCCTGGAGAAGGAGCTGAAGGCCGATCTGCCCTACTTCCTGGAGGGCCGCACCCGCGCCGGCGGCGCCGACGCCGAAAACGAGGAGACGACCATTTACCTGGAGAACCTGCAGGAGCTGGAGGGCACGCTGAAGAAGAAGGCGCGCAAGATCGTCATCACCATCGACTACGAGCAGATCGACGAGGGCTTCAACGAACGCCTGAAGCTGAGGCTGGAAAAGAACCGCGACTCGGTCCCCTACATGGTCGTTATCAACCACCCCGACCAAGCGCGGGTGGTGATCAACTCCGAGCCCGGCCAGGGCTTGCGCGCCACCGCCTCGATGAAGAAGGACATCGAGAAGCTGACCGGCCCGAACTCGGTCGAGATCCTGTTCTGAGCCATGAGCGAGACCGACGGACGCGAGTCACTGGAGGCGACGCGCGAGCGCCTGCGCCTCCTCTCCCGGGAGCTGGACGCCTTCAGCGACCTGGCGCGCAACTTCGACCCGCCCCCCAGCGAGCTGCCCGAGGTCCCCTGGATCGACGTCTACGGCGAGGCGCTGCCGCAGAACGGCCGCGCCGGCGGCGACCACGTCATTTACGTCGACTTCAAGAAGCGCTACAGGATGGAGCAGCTCATCCGCGAGGCCCCCGAGAAGCTGAAGAAGCGGCTGCGCGACACCGCCGCCCGCGCCGGCATCGTGGTGCTCGACGTCGAGGGCCACGACTACGGCTCGGCCTTCATCGCCTCGGTCTTCCACCAGGCCTTCCTGCTCGGCGTCTCCTACGAACTGAAATTCTTCGGCGAGATCACCACCACCCTCTTCGAGAACATCAACTCCCGCTTCTACAACTCGTCGGGCATCCAGCGCACCCTGACCATGGTCTACGGAGAGATCTCGCCGGAGGGCACCTTCCGCTTCCTGTCGGCCGCCCACCCGCCGCCGCTGGTGTTCTCCAGCGAGTTCGACCGCCTGGTGGCCATCAGCGAGGAGCGCCTGGTCTCCTTTCCCCAGATCGGCACCATGCCCTCGCCGGGCCACTACGAGAAGTCCGTGCCCCTGCTCGGCGTCAAGGAGAAGTACACGGTCAACGAGATCAACCTGATGGGGCGCGGCGACATCCTGCTGCTCTACAGCGACGGGCTCTCCGACCACCGCGACCCGCAGGGCCGGCCCTATTTCCCCGGGCGCCTGGAGGAGGTGCTGCGGGCCCACAAGCGCCTGCCGGCCCGGGCCATCTTCGACAAGGTCAGGGAGGACATGCGGGCCTTCCATCCCGAGCCCGAGGACGACGTCACCATCGTGATCATAAAAAAAACGTGAGCGGGGAGGCGACATGAAACTCGACACGACGTTCGGCAGCGACAACCATTCGGGGGTGCACCCCAAGGTGCTGGAGGCGATCGCGGAGGCCAACGCCGGGCCGGCGGTGGCCTACGGCCTCGATCCCTTCACCGAGGCGGCCATCGCTCGGTTCCGCGAGCACTTCGGCGGAAACGCCGACGTCTACATGGCCTTCAACGGCACCGGCGCCAACGTCATCAGCATCGCCACCCTGGCCCGCCCGCACCAGGCGGTGATCTGCTCCAAGCACGCCCATATCAACGCCGACGAGTGCGGCGCTCCCGAAAGCGTCACGGGCTGCAAGCTGCTGGCCGTGCACACCACGGACGGCAAGCTCACCTGCGACGACGTCGCCCGCCACCTGCGCGGCCGCCTCGACCAGCACCGCGTCCAGCCCGCCGTCGTCTCCATCACCCAGGCCAGCGAGCTGGGCACCGTCTACGACCCGGGGGAAGTGAAAGCGCTCGCCGCCTTCTGCCACAAGAACCACCTCTACCTGCACATGGACGGCGCCCGCCTGTGCAACGCCGCCGCCTCGCTGGGCCAGGGTCTCGGCGAGATCAGCGGCGGCCTCGGCGTGGACATCCTCTCCTTCGGCGGCACCAAGAACGGGCTGCTGCTGGGCGAGGCCGTCGTCTGCTTCCGCCCCGAGCTGAGCCGGGACACGATCTTCATCCGCAAGCAGAAGATGCAGCTGGCCAGCAAGATGCGCTTCCTCGCCGCCCAGTTCTCGGCCTTCTTCGCCGGCGACCTGTGGCTGGAGAACGCCCGCCACGCCAACCGCATGGCCCGGCGCCTGGCCGAAAAGGTCGGGACCATCCCCCAGGTGAAGATCATCCAGCCGGTCCAGGCCAACGCCGTCTTCGCCTCCCTGCCCCGCCCCGCGCTCGACAAGCTGCTCGAGAAATACTTCTTCTATACCTGGGACGAGGACCGCAACGAGGTGCGCTGGATGTGCTCGTGGAACACCACGGAGAAGCAGGTCGACGACTTCGCCTCGGCGATCGCCGCCAGCTGCCGGTAAAGCTTGATGCAGGCCAAGAGGCTCGCGCTTCCGCTTTTACTGGCAATGCTCCTGGGTGGCGCCGGCTGCTCCAAGGGGGTGGACTACGACATCCGGGGCGACTGGTCGTTCCGCTCCGCCACGACGGAGATCTTTTCCTTCTCCTTCAGCGGCTCGGCCGCGAGCGGGCGGGTGACCGAGACCCGCTCCCCCGAGGACGGGGAGGGGAATTATGCCGTATCCGGGGAAGAGGTGGTGTTCGATTTCAACTCTACCCGCATCGGCGGTCGAAGCTGCCAGTTCCGCGGCCAGTTCGTTTCGGCGGACCTCGTGTCGGGGCTCATGGACATCTCCGCCCCCTACTCCCCCTTCTCCTGGAGGCAGGACGTGACCGGCGAGAGGCGATAGGCCTTCGTAGGGGCGCGGTTATCGCGCCCCGCGCATCCCGCGGCGGAAGGATACGCCTAATCGATGATGTTGCCCCCGCTGATGTGGAACGAGTATCCGTCCTCGTTGTTGCTCTCGTCCTCCTCCTTGACCTGGTTGGCCTTATCCACGTAGATCTTGACCCACTTCATCCCATAGCACTTGTAGCGGTGCGTAAACCTGAACGTTGCGGTCTCGCCCTGGGCAAGGCCTCCTTCTTGGATCCTGTAATCCCGGCCATGGGCGATCCCCTTGCAGGTGTCCAGGTCGACGTCCAGCTCAAATGTCCCGCAGGCGGCGTGTCCCACGTTGGTCACTTCGACATCGAGGATGCACTTCTGCAGCAGGATCTGCTTGCGGTCGGGCGAACGTACGCTGGTGATCTTGAGGTCGGGGCCGCGTATGACCATCTTGAACTGCGCGAAATTGTTCGCTCGCTGCTTGTCGCCGATCTTTTCGTCATGGTCCACGTCGCCGCTCCAGAGGATCCACCCGGGCCCGTCGGGCGTGAGCTTGTGATCCAGGGAATAGTGCCTTCCGGGCTGGAGTCCGGGCACGTTCCAGGTGCCCTTCAGGGCGCTGCCCATGAAGATGCGCATCACGGTCGCCTCCGAGGCCGCGGTCCCGATGTTGTCCACCCGGAACTCCACGACCGTTTTGTCGCCGCCCGCGGGCGAGTTCGGGTTCGGCAGGATGCTGATCTTCAGGTCGGGAAACGAGGCCATCACCATCATTTCCTTCTGTATCTGTATCGGGGCGAAGGCCATCGTGATCTTGAAGACTCCGTCGCTCTGGTCTTCGACGCTCTGGTCGGCGACGTGGAGCCCGATGCGGTAATCGCCGTAGGGCGCCATCCCCGCGTTCGTCTGGCCAACGTTCCAGGCACAGCTGCCGCTGGCGACCGGCACGGTGGCGATGGTGCCGAACACGCCGCCGCCGCCCTGGACCAGGTCGATGCGCACGTTGCCGCTGGCCTGTGAGTGGGTCCAGGTGATCGCCTTCGTCGTGCCGCGGGGCCAGGCCTCGCCGCCGTTGGGCGCAGTGACGGTGATCGAAGCCGTCGGCGGCTGTCCCCCGATTATGGAGAACGCGGCGTCGCTCCGGTCGTCGACGCCCTGGGCCGGAACATAGAGCCCGATCCGGTAGTTGCCGGCGGGCGCCGTCCCCGCGTTCGTCTGCCCCACGGTCCAGGAATAGCAGCCGCTGGCGACCGGCACCAAGGCGATGGTGCCGAACACGCCGCCGCCGGCGTTGACCAGGTTGATGCGCACGTTGCCGCTGCATCCCTGGGAGCTCCAGGTGATCCCCTGCGGGGTGCCGAGGGTCCAGCACTCGCCGCCGTTGGGCGCGGTGACGGTGATCGACTGCCCCCAGGCCAGCGCCGCCAGGAAAAGCAAGGCGGTCAGCATTCCGATCGGTTTTTTCATGAGAAACACCCCCTACTCAAATACACTTATTGAATATCGCTTTTTCATTATTATCTCACCCTGTTCGATCCCCAAGGACGGTCACTCCCCGCGCGCCGAGATGTCCCACTCCCCCCAGCGGCGGACGATCTTCCCCCCGCGGATCTTGATGATCTCGAAGCCGGTCATCGGGATCGCCCGAGGAAGGGCCTCTTCCAGGATCAACGCCCGCTCGACTCCGCATCTTCCCAATGGAGCAGGAAGGGGGGACGCACGCTCGCTTGTCCCGGATTTGGCCGACGGGAAGGATCGGCCAGGAATTCGCGCATGATTCGGGCAGCTTCGGGATGTCGGTAGAGAGGGACGTGGGAATACCCGGCGAATTCCACGAGGCGAGAATTCGCCAGGAAAGAAGCGGTCCGGCGGGCCCACTTGGGCGGGGTGTCGGGATCGAACTCGCCCGCGGCGATCAAGATCGGAACGCGGCTTCGCACCGGCTCGTTCTCCCGGGAATCAGGCCGGCCCCGGGGCCATGCTCGCAGGGCTTCCAGGGGAATCTGGGGCTGGATGAAACGCGCGAGCTCCGGCGGCATCCCGGCGGGGGCGAGGATCCTTTCCAGCCGCGCGAAGGGAAGCTCCTCGTTGCACCACACCGCCAGCCTCATCCCCCAGGCCGTCCCTTGCGGGGAAGCCAGGTACGTTCGTGCGAGCGGGGCCAGGCGGCGGAATTCGCCGCGGCAAACGGCATCGATGATGAGGGGAAGACGGGGAATGGTCGAGGTGTCCTCGAGCCCGGCGTAGATGCAGTTCATGACGCCGACGCCGTCGAGCCGCAGGGAAAAGGAGCTGCCGCCCAGGGGATCGGTCAAATCGATTCTGAGCGGGCGTCGATTGGCTCCGGCCAGCAAGCGGTAGAATCTTTCGCGTAAATCCGGGAAATGGGACCGCAGGCCCTCGTCCTCCGGCCAGAGGGAAAAGATCCTTTCAAGGGCTTCCATGATATTAACAGGAGTCTCCTCGTCGCAAGTGGCCTCGAGGGGCAGAACGGAATCGAGGATCGCCGCGCGGACGCCCCGGGGGTGATCCCGGAGGACGGTCAGCATCAGTTTTGTGCTGTAGGATACTCCATACAGGTTCCAGGTCTCGATCCCCAGCAACCGCCTCAAGTCGGCGACGTCGGCCGCGCTTTCCTTGGTGGTGTAGCCGGCCAGATCGACGCCCGCCTCCTCCAGCGAGCGAAGGGCCGCGGCCAACGCCTCGGCTACCGCCCGGGGATCGGGATCCCCGTTCAGCCTTGTCCTCCAGCCCGACC
>JAFGST010000082.1 GCA_016934475.1 Candidatus Aminicenantota bacterium
CGCCGCGCTTCGTGCCGGCGCTGCTGTGGAACTACTTCAAGGTGGCGGCGCGCGCCCTGCGCCGGGAAAAAATGTACGCCGCCATCAACGTCGCTGGCCTCTCGATCGGCATGGCCTGCTTCATCCTCCTTGGGCTCTGGGTGCGCAGCGAACTGAGTTTCGACCGCTTTCACGCCAAGAAGGACAGGATCTTCAGGGTCCTGAACCGGCTGGACGACGGCCGGCTTTTCCCCACTCCCACCTACGCCCTGGCGCCGGAATTGAAGCGATCCTACGCCGAGGTGGAGGAATTCTCCCGCGTCTGGTCCTGGCAGTCTTCCCTGATCACGCGGGGCAGGCGCCGCTTCCAGGAGAACCGCATCGGCCTGGCCGACCCCGGGTTCTTCCGCATGTTCACCTTCCCCTTCATCGAGGGGAACGCCGCCACGGCGCTCGCCGGCAAGGACTCGGTCGTGCTGACCGAATCGACGGCGAAAAAATATTTCGGTCGGGAAAAGGCATTGGGCAAGGTCCTCTTCTCCGAGCAGTTGCAGGCCGGCTTCCGGGTGACCGGGGTTATCCGGGATATCCCAGCCGAATCGCACATCCAGTTCGACTTGATGGCGCGGGTGGAACTGCTCGGGGAGGAGAGGCTGGCCCGCTGGCAGGAATGGACGGGACCCTGCTACGTCCTGCTGCGGCCCGGCGTGTCGCCGGCGGCCTTCGGCGAGAAGATCAGGGACATCTACAAAAAGCACGTCTCCCCCGAGGTCACCTACGTCCCTGTCCTGCAGGAGCTGACCCGCGTAAACCTGGAGCAATCGGGGCACCCCGACAACATCCGGCGCGTCCTCCTTTTCTCGCTGATCGCCGCCGGCATCCTTCTCCTGGCCTGCGTCAATTTCATCAACCTGCTCACCGCCCGCGCCTCCCGGCGCGCCAGGGAGATCAGCCTGCGCAAGATCGCCGGCGCCTCGCGGGGCCAGATCCTCCGCCAGTTCCTGGCCGAGGCCCTGCTCATGTCCCTCACCTCGATGCTGCTGGCGCTGCTCTGGGCCCGGCTGCTGCTCCCGGCGTTCAACCGCCTGACCTCCAAATCGCTGTCGCTCTTCTCGGCTTCCGCGTCGGAATGGATCCTGCCGCTCGTCCTCCTGGCCCTGGTGACCGGCCTGCTGGCCGGCGGCTATCCCTCCCTGCTTCTCTCCCGCTTCCGGCCGGTCCAGGTTCTTAGGCCGCAGTGGCACCGCGGCGGCAGCGGCTCGGGGCTGCGCCGGGCGCTGAGCGTCTTCCAGTTCGCCATGGCCGCGGGACTGCTCACCTTCACCCTGGCCGTGAACCAGCAGGTCCGCCACATCGACACCATCGAACTGGGATTCGACCGGAAGAACATCATCGGCTTCATGAGCAACCCGGAGCTGATGAACCACTCCGCCCTCTTTAAAAGTGAATTGCTCCGGCAGGAAGGCGTCGTCGCCGCGACCATGGGCATGAAGGCGCCGACCATGGTGGGCGAGAGCATCGCGATCAACTGGCAGGGCAACCGGGACGATAATGCGCTGCCGGTCGACTACACGGTGGCCGATCACGACTACCTCAAAACCTTCTCCATGAAGATCGTCGCCGGCAGGGATTTCTCCCCCCTATACCCGGCCGACGAGCGCGAAGCCTGCATCATCAACGAGACCGCCGCCCGGCACATGGGCGTGGCCGATCCCGTCGGCCTGAGCATCACGATGCTGCATCCGGCCTGGCCCGAGGAGTTCCGCCGGGCCAGGGTAGTCGGCGTGGTCAGGGACTTCCACTCCCGCACGGTGCACACGGCCCTCCGCCCCTTCGTCCTGCGCATGTTCCGACCGTGGTATTCCACGGTGTTTGTCAGGATCGACGGCCGGCGGACCGCCGCCGCCCTGAAGTCGATCGAAGCGACTTTCAAGCGTCATGCCCCGGGATACCCATTCGAGTTCACTACGTCCGACCAGGCCTACGAAAGCCTGTACGCCAAGGAGCGCGTGATCCGGCGGCTGCTGCACGCGTTCACCCTGCTCTCGCTCCTCATCGCCTGCCTGGGCCTCATCGGGCTGACCGCCTTCACAATCGAGCAGAAGACCCGGGAGTTCGGCATCCGAAGGGTGTTCGGCGCTTCCATCCTGGGTATCGTCTGGAGGAACCTGGGCCAATTCCTGAGTTGGGTGGCGGTCGCCCATGCGATCGCCTGGCCGGCGGCGTACTTCCTGATCCGCCAGTGGTTGCGGCAGTTCGCTTATCCGGTCGGCATCGGGCCCGGGCTGTTCGCCCTATCGGCGGCGCTGATCCTGCTGGTCGCCCTGTTCACCGTCGGCTACCAGACCGTCCGCGCCGCCCGCGCCAACCCGGTCGAGAGCCTTAGATACGAATAAACGGAGACAGCAGACCGCAAACCGGAGGCCGGAAGAAAAAGAATTTCTTTCCGAATCTCTGCGACCTGCTGTCTGCGGTTTCCCGTCTCCGGTCCCCGGTCTACGTCCTCATGTCCGCTAGCGGACAGCCACTGGCCAAATTTGGACACCCTTTCCCTGCCAACCCGCAAAATAACCCGAATTTACGGCGATTGATTTGGCATTCATTTTGCATACATAGATTACGAAGGTAACTTCGCCTGCGAGGTATGCATGATATCGAAAACATTGATGGCGGCGTCGACGCGGCCGATCATCCTGGCCATCCTCTCCCGCGGCAAGGATTACGGCTACAGCATCATCCAGAAAGTGAAAAACATTTCGGGCGGCGGCATCGAATGGAGCGACGGCATGCTCTACCCGGTCCTGCAGCGCATGGAGATGGACCGTTTGATCACGTCGGAATGGATCGCCGTCGACGGCGGACGGCCGCGCCATTATTATCACATCACGGATCTCGGCCGCCAGGCGCTGGAGACCGAGCTCTCCGGCTGGCAGAAGATTTTGCAGGCCATGATCCATTTCAGCCAGCCGCTGTTGGCGGACGAGTAAAAGGGGGTCCCATGTTCGACCTGGAAAAAGAAATCAGGGAATGGAAAAAAGGATTTAATAAATATGAATCGTTCGAGGACGGCCTGGTCGCCGATATGGAGCTCCATCTGCGCGATGCCTTCGCTGCGCGGTTGCAGGATGGGCTAATCGCCGAGGAAGCATTCCACAAGGCCGTGGAGCAAATCGGCACGGCTGAACAACTCGCCGCCGAGTACGGCAAGAACCGCGAGCTGGCCCTCGACCGCCGCGCCCCCTGGCGCCCGGCGCGCTTCCTGCCGGCGCTGCTGTGGAACTACTGCAAGACCGCCCGGCGCAGGATTTTCCGGCACAAGGTTTATTCTCTCATCAACATCGCCGGCCTGGCCGCGGGCATGACCTGCTGCCTGCTGATCATCCTCTACGTCACGCAGGAAGCGGGATACGACCGCTTCCACCGCAAGGCGGAGCGGATTTATCGGGTGATCCTCGGTGCCAAGCCGTCCGAAGTTCCGACCAACGCCAACGGCAGCATGGCGATCGGACCCGCCCTGAAAAGGGATTTCCCGGAAATCGTCGAGGTGGTGCGACTGAAAAAGACGGGACAGGGACAGAGGGTGTTCGTGGGCCACCGGAACAAAAAATTCTACGAAGACCAATTCTTCTTTGCTACGCCCGAAATCTTCTCCGTCTTTGATTTTCCCCTTCTTCGCGGCGATCCCCGGACCGCCCTCCATGCCCCCCATGCCATCGTCCTCACCGAGGAGATGGCGCAGAAGTACTTTCCCGGCCAGGATCCCATGGGAAAGACCGTGCTGGCCGATCCCTACAACGAGGGGAAGCTCATCTCCTTCCTGGTCAAGGGAATCGCCGCGAATGTCCCGGCAAACTCGCATGTCCATTTCGACTTCCTCGCCGCCTACGACATCGAGGCCGAAGACGCGGATAATTTCGGCGCCATCTATCAAAACTATACGTACGTGCTGCTCGGCAACAGGAGAGAGGCGGCAGATCTGCAGTCAAAGCTGCGGCCTTTCCTGCTCAGGCATTGGGTCAACCCCTGGTACGACCTGTACCTGCAGCCATTGCTGGATATCCGCCTTCATTCCCATCTCCGCTCCGAGATCGAAGTCAACGGCGACGTCACCTACATCCTGGTCTTCTCCCTGATCGCCCTCTTCATCATGGCCATCGCCTGCATCAATTACACGAACCTGGCCACGGCCCGGGCGATCCAGCGGGCGAAGGAGGTGGCTATCCGCCGCACGATCGGGGCGTCCCGGCCGCAACTGGTCCGGCAGTTCCTGGGTGAGGCCCTGACCGTGAGCTTCCTATCCGCATGCCTGGCCGTGGGCCTCTCCCTGTGCGTCCTGCCGCTCTTCAACCGCCTGGCCGGCAAGGAACTGGCAGCCGCCTCGCTGCTGCAGCCCGCTATCGGGCTGGCCGCGTTGACCTTGATCATCGTGCTGGGACTGCTGGCCGGTTTATTCCCCGCCCTTTTCCTGTCCCGTTTGCAGCCGGGAAACCCATGGAGCCGCCACCCCCGCTCGGCGGGATCCGTCCTGCGGAAGATCCTGGTCACGTTCCAGTTCTCTCTGTCCATCGTGACGGTTGCGGGGGCGTTGGTGGCCGTCAGGCAGTGGGAGTTCATCCAGAATAAAAATCTCGGGTTCGACAGGGAAGGAATGATGGTCGTGACCCTGAACGACGCGGTCCGGGCCAACTACGATGCATTTCGGGCCGAGATGCTCGCCGTTCCGGGAGTGCGGAGCCTGGCCGCATCCGATTACGTGCCGACCCGGGGAAGTATGCATTGGAATTTCCAGTTTGAGGGGAACAGCGACCCGGTCGGACAGGTAGTCTACAGGATCGACAAGGACTTCTTCTCGACCTACAACCTGAGACTGATCGCCGGACGGCCGATACAGAGGGTCATCGAGTCGCCCTCGGGCAACGAATTCATGATCAGTGAGTCGTCCGTTCGCAGCATCGGCTACGAATCCGCATCCGCCGCCATCGGCAAAGCGGTTCAGATCGAAAACGTCAGGGGATTCATCGCCGGCGTGGTCGGCGACATCCACATCTACTCCCTCCACCAGAACCCGTATCCGACCATCTATTTCATCCGGCCGATACCGGATCACAAATACCTTTCCCTGCGCCTGCATCCGGGGAATCTTTCGCGCACCATGCAGGCGGTCGCCGCTGCATGGAGGAAAATGGTCCCCGACTATCCCCTGGACTATTTCTTCCTGGACCAGAACTTTTTACGGCTCCATGAAGGCGATGCCAACGTGAGCCGGCTCATCGGGTGTTTTTCCATCCTGTGCATCGTCGTCGCCTGCCTGGGTCTGTTCGGCTTAGGCTCGTTCACCATCGAACAGCGGACCAAGGAAATCGCCCTGCGTAAGGTTCTGGGCGCTCCGCTTTCGGGGATCGTCTCCAGGCTTTGCCGCGAATTCATCCAGTGGGTGCTCCTGGCCAACGTCATCGCCTGGCCCGCGGCGTACCTATTGATACGGCGATGGCTGCGGGATTTCGCCTACCGGACGCGGATCCCTCCCGGGATATTCGTCCTTGCCGGCTTGCTGGCCTTCCTGATCGCATGGATCACGATCATCGTTCCGACCTGGCGCGCCGCCCGGGCCAACCCGGTGGACAGCCTGAGGTACGAGTGACGCCGAGGAGATAACATGTTCGATTTGGAAAAAGCGATCAGGGAATGGAAAAGGGGCTTCGCCCGGCAGGCATCGCTCGAGGACGGCCTCATCGCCGACATGGAGCTGCACCTGCGCGAAGCTTTTCAGGAACTGAAAGGCGAGGGGCTTTCCGAAGAGGAGGCTTTTCGCAAGGCCGTAAAGCAGGTCGGCTCGGCCGAGCAGCTCGCCGCCGAATACGGTAAGAACCGCGAGCTGGCCCTCGACCGCCGCGCCCCCTGGCGCCCGGCGCGCTTC
>JAFGST010000083.1 GCA_016934475.1 Candidatus Aminicenantota bacterium
CTGAGTAATGTATCCCAGCAACGAGCCGACGGCCGTGGTTTGCGGCGGCTCCGCCGCCTCCCGGCCCAGGACATCGCCGGCGGCGAAGCGGCCGCAAAGCAGGCCCGAGGCCACCGATTCCACGTAGCCCTCCACTCCCGACAGCTGGCCGGCGATGTAGACGCGGCGGTTCATCCGGCAGCGGGAGAAGCGGTCGAGAATCAGGGGGGCGTTGACGTAGGTGTTGCGATGCATGCGTCCGAAGCGCTCGAACTCGGCTTTTTCCAATCCGGGGAGGGTGCGGAACACCCGCTTCTGCTCGCCCTGGGTCAATCGGGTTTGGAATCCGACCAATTGATAGAAGCGCTTTTTCAGGTCATCCTGGCGGAGCTGCGCGACGGCATAAGGGCGTGGTCCGCCGCGGGGATCGGCCAAGCCCACCGGCTTCAGCGGCCCGAAGGCCAGCGAGCGCGGTCCGCTGCGGGCGATCTCCTCCAGCGGCAGGCAGGCGGAAAAAAGGGTCATTTTCTCGAAGTCGCGCACGGCGGCGGTCTCGGCGCGGACCAGCTCCCCGACAAAGGCTTCGTACTGCTCCTTGTCCAGGGCGATGTTCCAGAAGTCGGCCTGCCCCTTCTCGTAGCGCGAGGCCGCGAACAGCTTCGAGAAGTCAATGCTCTCGGAACGCAGCAGCGGGCAGGTGGCATCAAAGAAGAACAAATTCCTGCGCAGGGTCAATCCGGACAGCGCCTCGGCGAAGGCCGGACTGGTCAAGGGCCCGCTGGCGATGATCAGGGGAGAGTCCGTGGCGAGGATTTCCCTGGCCTCGGCCCGGACGATGCGGACCCCGGGCAGAGCCTCTAGCTCGGCGGTGAGGTCCGCGGCCAGGCGCCCGCGGTCGACCGCCAGACTGTTGCCGGCGGGAACCCGGGCCGCGTCGGCGTGGTGCAGAAAGAAGGAATCGAGCATGCGCAGCTCTTTCTTCAGCAGTCCGGAGGCCGACGTCTCATCCTCGGAGCCCAGGGAATTGGAGCAGACCATCTCGGCCAGGAGCCCCCCCTGGTGCGCCTCGGTCATCACTTCCGGCCGCATCTCGAAAAGCTCGACCTCCACGCCGTTCCGCGCCGCTTGGTAGGCGGCTTCGGCCCCGGCCAGACCGCCGCCGATGATCGTGATCGACTTTTTCACCCTTTTTGCACGAAGTTGCAGTCGGGGTAGCCGGTGCAGCCGATGAAATAACGCCGGGTCTTGCGCGAGAACCTCTTGGCCAGCGGCTTGCCACATTGCGGACAGGCGCCCAGTTCCTCGTTTTCGCTCTCGATGTGGCGGCAGGCCGGATAGCCGGTGCAGCCGATGAAGTGGCGCCGGGTCTTGGGAGAAAAGCGCTTGACCAGCGGCTTGCCGCACTTGGGACAGCTCTTCTCGATGACTTCGTCCTTCTCGGCCTTGCCGTTGTTCGACGCCAGCCGCTCCGTGTACCTGCAGCGCGGATAGTTGGCGCAGCCCACGAACCAGCCGCGGGTCCGGAGCGAATACTTCTTGACCAGGTCGCCCCCGCATTCCGGGCACCGGCCCCCGGTCCTCAACTCCACCTTCCCGCCGTCCTTGACCTTCTCCAGGTCGACGGCCAGTTTCTGGTAGAAGCGGTCGATCCCGGTCACCCAGTCCAGCTGGCCAGCGGCGACCTGGTCAAGCTCCTTCTCCAGCTCGGCGGTGAAATTGAAGTTCATGATATCGCTGAAATTGGCCTCCAGATAGTCGACCACCTTGACGCCCAGGTCGCTGGGGACGAACTTCTTCTCCTCGCTGGTGACATATTCCCGCTTGTTCAGGGTCTCGATGATCTTGGCATAGGTCGATGGCCGCCCGATGCCCTTCTCCTCGAGCACCTTGACCAGCGTGGCCTCGCTGTAGCGGGCCGGCGGCTTGGTGAAGTTTTGCTTGTCGTCGATCTTCAGCAGCCGCAGGTTCTCCTTCTCCTGCAGTCGGGGCAGAACCTCCTGCTCGCCGTCGCCCTTCTGCACGGCCAGGAAGCCCTTGAACGTGACGACCTCGCCCTTACTGAGGAACAGGTACGCCCCGTTCTTGACGTCGAAGCGGGTCTCCTCGATGGCGGCGTCGGCCATTTGCGAGGCGAAGAACCTCTCCCAGACCAGCTGGTAGATCTTGAGCTGCCCAGGGGTCAGTTCGGCCTTGATGTCTTCGGGCGCGTGGAAGGGAAAGGTGGGGCGGATGCACTCGTGGGCGTCCTGGATCTTGGACTTGCGCTTGTAGACATTCGGAGCGGCCGGGCAGTACTCTTGGCCCCAGGCGGCGGCGATATGGGCGCGGGCCTGGTCCCGGGCCTGCTCGGAGACGCGGAAGGAGTCGGTGCGCATGTAGGTGATCAGGCCCGTGGTCTCCCCACCGCGCAAGCTCAGCCCCTCGTATAGTTGCTGGGCCAGCTGCATGGTCTTCTTCACCGGGAAGCGGAAGCGACGAAACGCCTCCTGCTGCAGGGTGGAGGTGATCAGGGGCGGAGGGGCTTTCCGCTTCCTGGATTTTCGCTGCACGCGGTCCAGGATATAGCCCTCCGGCTTCAGCTCAGCCAAGACCGCGGCGCAGCTTTCCTTGTCCGGGATGTGAACGGCCTTGCCCTTGTGCTTTTCCAGCTTGGCGGCGAAGGAGGGCTTCCGCGAGCCCAGAAGCTCCACGGAGATGGTCCAGTACTCCTCGGAAACGAAGGCGCGGATCTCCTTCTCCCTCTCCACGATCAGCTTCAGGGCGATGGACTGAACGCGCCCGGCCGAAAGCGGCCCGCCGATCTTGCGCTGCAGCACCGGGCTGATCTTGTATCCGGCCAGCCTGTCCAACAGGCGGCGCATCTGCTGCGAGTCGACCTTGTGGCCGTCGATGGCCCGGGGCCGCCGCACCGCCTCAAGAACCGAGGCCCGGGTGATCTCGTTGAAGAGCACGCGCTGGATCCGGGGATTGTCCCCCCGCAGGATCTGCTGCAGGTGGAAGGCGATGGCCTCGCCCTCGCGATCGGGGTCGGAGGCCAGGAGGACCTGCTCGGCGGCGCGGGCCAGCCGGCGCAGTTCCTTGATCACCGCCGCCTTCGCCGGCAGCTCCTCGTAGAAGGGCCGGTAGTTGTTCTTCAGGTCGATCCCCAGCACGGCCGCGGGCAGGTCGCGGACATGCCCCATCGACGAACCGATGACGAAATCATCTCCCAGATACCTGGAGATCGTGTGCGACTTGGCGGGGGATTCGACGATGATCAGTGTCTTTTTAGCCATGATGGATCCTTCGGTAGCCGCCCGCTTCCTCGATGACCAGGTTCTTCAAGACCAGCCCCATCATGAGCGAGATGATCTCGGCAATCGACAACTCGAGCTTTTCAACCAGAAAATCGATACTTATTACCTCATTTCCCCCGCACAAGTCAAGTACGCGCCTCTCCTTGGCCGTCAAGACCGCCTCGATCCAGCTCTGCGACGCAGCCGGCAGCCCGAATTCATCCAGCAGGTCGGAGGCGGCGATAACCGGCTTGGCTCCCTGCTGCAGAAGGCGGTTCGTTCCCTGACTCACCGGCGAGTCGATGTTGCCGGGAATGGCCAGCACTTCGCGGTTTTGGTCGAGGGCCAGCCGGGCCGTGATGAGCGAACCGCTGCGCATGGCCGCTTCCACGATGAGCACCGCCCGCGACATCCCCGAGATGATGCGGTTGCGCACGGGGAAAAGGTAGGGCCGGGGGGTCATGTCCAGGGGGAACTCGCTGATGATGCCTCCGCGTTCGCCGATCCTGCGGATCAGACCCGCGTTGCCCGGGGGCGTCAGGTGGAGTAGCCCGCCGGCGTTGACGCCGATGGTGCCCCCGTTCTCGCGCAGCGCCACGCGGTGGGCCATGGAGTCGATTCCGAAGGCCATGCCCGAAACGATCACCAATCCCGCCCGGCAGCATTCCGGAAGCACGCGGTTCAGGGCCGACTGCCCGTACGCCGTGCCCCGCCGCGATCCGACCACGGCCAGCTTGTCCCGGCGCAGCAGCTCCCGGTCGCCGAGGTAGTACACCAACTCGGGAGGATCGTAGATCTCTCCCAGGAGCGGCGGGTAATCGGCCTCATCGCTGAAGATGATTGCGATGCCGTTCTTCCGCGCCCGGGTGATTTCCCTTTCCGCGGCCGCCCAGTTTCGCTCACGGACCGCCTGGACCTCATCGGGAAAAAGTCCGGTCGATTCGAGTTCCCGGGCGTCCATGCGGAAAAAATCGGCGATCTTGACCCGATTGCGCAGAACGTGCTGTCGGGCCTTGGGGTTCTGGAAAGTCAGCAGGTGAAACGAGATTCTTCTTAGCTGCTCTTCATTGAAGTCAGCCATTTCCCTCGAAGCGCCTTTTCAAATTCTCGGAGGGGATGAATTTCACGATCTTGGCGGGAGGGATGATCATCGGCTCGCGGTTGATGGGGTTGATCACCCGCTTTTTATTCTTTTTTTTGACGATCAGGGTGCCGAACTTGGACAGCACGAGCTTGCGCCCCTTCCCGAGATTGTCCAGGGCGACCTCAATGAACAGGTCGATGAAGTTATAGGCTTCGTACTTTTTTATGGAGATCCTCTTGGCGATGTCCTCGGCCAGATACTTTTTGTTCATATCGACCTCCTGCTAAGCAAAACATGTAGCATAAGGAAAATGAAAAGTCAAGTATTATGGAGCATTTGGAGCTGTTTTTTTCGCGGGCGAACCCAGGCCGCCGCGACGCTTTGCACCAGGCGATTGACATTTTCCCCGCCGATGGTACCATGGAGCGGCGGACGGCAGCGCAACGCGGCGGCTTCCGCCCGATAAATTGGCAAAGATGACCGATATGATTGCTTTTATTTACAGTCCGCATTCCGCGGTCTCCGGTGTTCCATGAAGGAAAAAGTCTATTTCATCCCCTTGGACGACGGCGCGAAGGACGAGGAGAGCTGCCGGAAGCTTGAGGCGTTTCTCACCGCAAGCGATTCGTTTTCCTTCATTCGCGGCCGGGACCTGGTGGCTTTCAAGACCCACTTCGGCGAAGAGGGGACACAGGGATTCGTGCGCCCGCTCTATTTCCGGATGATGGGTGAGCAGGTCAAGCGGCGGCAGGCTCATCCCTTCCTGACCGACACGGCCACCCTGTACAGCGGCATGCGCCAGCAGGCCGTCAGCCACATTGAGTTGGCCCAGCGCCACGGCTTCGGCTTCGAGAACACCGGCATGCCGTTGATCATGGCCGATGGCCTGACCGGGGACGAGGAGGCGGAGGTGCCGGTTTCCGGCCGGCTGTACCGCAAGGTCCGGATCGCCTCACAGATCATCAAGGCGCAGGCTTTGGTCGCGGTCTCCCATTTCACCGGGCATGTGGCGGCCGGCTTCGGGGCGGCATTGAAGAACCTGGGCATGGGCTGCGCCAGCCGCCGGGGCAAGCTGGCCCAGCATTCGACCGCCACCCCCTCGGTGAAGAAGAAAAAGTGCACCGGC
>JAFGST010000084.1 GCA_016934475.1 Candidatus Aminicenantota bacterium
AGCTGTCGGGCGGCGAGCAGCAGCGCGTGGCCATCGCCCGGGCGCTGGTCAAGCAGCCCAAGCTGGTCATCGCCGACGAACCGTCGGCCAACCTCGATTCGCAGAACACCCGGGCCATCATCGAATTGATGGATTCGCTCAACCGCGAGGAGGGCATCACGTTCATCGTGGCCTCGCACGATCCCATCGTCATCCAGGCGGCGCAGCGGGTGGTGCGCATGCGCGACGGCCTGATCGACGGCAAGGGCTTGGAAAACGGATAAGGAGCCGGACATGATCGCCAAACTGGCAATAAAGAACATCTGGCGCAACAAGCGCCGCACCCTGATCACTCTGGCGGTGATCACCATCGGCGTTTCCATGCTCTGCCTGGCCATGGCCTACATCGAATATGTCAAATGGGGCTACGGCGAGGGGATCATTCACGGCAACACCGGGCATTTCCAGGTGCTGCGCCGCGACCTGTTGCACAATGAGGAAGAGAAGATCCTTTCCTTTGGACTCCTCGACTGGAAGGCATTGACCGCGGATGTGAAAAAGGATCCGCGGGTACGCGTGGCCACGCCGCGCATCAATTTCTTCGGCCTTTGCTCCACCGGCGACAAATCGGCTGCGGTCATGGCCCAAGCGGTGCTGCCGGAGGGGGAGATCGCCATGGGCGAGGACTTCATCGATGCCACCCCGCTGCGCAGGCTTCTCGCCGAGCCTGAGGGCATCCTGCTGGGAGAACTGCTGGCCAAGAGCCTGAATGTCCGCGAGGGCGGCGAGGTGACGCTCCTGACCACCACGGCCGGCGGTGCCATGAACGGCTGCGACTTCAAGGTGATCGGCACCATCCGCACCGGCTTCGAGGAGATGGACAAGCGCTTCGCCAGGCTCTCGCTGCCCACCGCCCAGGCGCTCCTGGCCTCGCCGAAAGTGGAGCGCCTGGTCGTGACCCTGCGCGACACCCGCGAACTGCCGGCGGCGCTGGCCGTCTGCCGGAGCCGGCTGCCGGAGGGCATCGTCGCCCAGGACTGGCTGGCGGTCTATCCCGATTTCGGCAAGACCATGAATTTCTTCAATGGCATGATCGGTTTCGTGCTGCCGGTGCTGATGCTGATCGTCTGGTTCTCGACCATGAACACCATCCTGATGTCGCTGATGGAGCGCTCGACCGAATTCGCCACCTTGCGCGCCATGGGCACCTCCAAGGGGCGCCTGTTCCGCATGCTGGTCGGCGAAGGCGCCTGGATCGGCTTGCTGGGGGTCGCGTTGGGGATCGTGATCGAGATCGGACTGGTCTTCCTGATCAATCGCGCCGATATCATGATGCCGCCGCCTCCCGGATCCACCGAGGGATACAGGCTGGGCTTGTTGAATTCCACGGAGATCTTCACGTTTGTCGGACCGGTGACGTTGATGGTGGTGATTCTTTCCACCTTCATCCCGGCCCGGCGCATCTTCGGTTTGAACATCGTGCGCGCCCTGCGCAACGGCTGAATGGAGGTGACGCAATGAGCCGCATCAAGAAATGGCTGTTTCTGGTCGTTCTGCTTTTGCTGGCCATGCTGGCCAAGGACCTCTGCGGCCAGGCCGAGGCGGACCTGCTGGCCAAGATCGACCGCTACCGCATGCTGGCCGGGTCGTTCCGCATGGATGTGCGCCTGCAGGACTATGACGGCGAAACGCTCAAAGACGAGGCTTTGTTCAAGGGCTTTTTCGCCGGCGATGACCGCAGTCTGCTGATCTGCGATTCCGGCAAGGACAAGGGCATGAAGGTGCTGATGAAGGGCGACGACATGTGGGTCAATCTCGGCGGCTCCAAGCGCGCCCTGCGCATCACCCCCATGCAGCGGCTGATGGGCGAAGCCTCCAACGGCGACGTGGCCAAGGTGAGCTTCAACCGCGACTACACGGGGAAACGCCTGGACGACGAGGGCGGCCTGCTGAAGCTGGAGCTGAAGGCCAAGAGCACCGGGGCCACCTACCAGCGGGTGCTGCTGTACGCCGATCCCCGGACGCATCAACCCGTGAAGGCCGAGTTTTTTCTCCTTTCGGGCAAGCATTACAAGACGGCGCATTACCAAAAAGGCACCGTGGGCGACAACCGGGCGGCCATCACCACGATGCGCATCGAGGACAAGCGGAATCCCCGGCGCTACACCTTGATGGAATACCTCGACTTCAAACCCGGCCAATTCCCCGAAAAATACTTCAATGTCATGTATCTGCCGCAGATCGAGGCGGAGTGACATGGGGCGACACCTGGCCTTGGCCATATCCATCCTGGGGTTGGCGGCCTTGCTGGCCGGCGCAGCCAGACCCCTGAAGCTCGATTTCTACGGCCATTACGGCTACTCGTGGCTTTCGCCGCGCAAGGACAGCCCCTGGAATCCCGGTCCGGTTCACGTACTGGCCTCGTGCGATTCGGCGCTGCTGCTGCAAATCGACGGGCGGTTGCGGCTGGGAAAAGCCGTCTTCTGCGCTTCGCCGCAGTGGCGTGCCGCGCATGACGGGACCTGGAAAACGGGCCTGCGCGAAGCGACGCTCAACGTCAACCTGGGGAATTTCGACCTCACGGCCGGCAAGACATTGATCAGGATGGGCACTGGCTACATGTTCACCCCCATCAGCGTCATCACCCCCGACAAGAGCCTGGCCGATCCCGAGGACAACGGCCATGAGCAGGAAGGGGTGTGGCTGCTCAAGGCCGATTACTACCGGGAGAGCTTCTCCCTTGGTGCCCTGGTCTTCAAAAAGAATAACTGGAGCAACCTGGCGCTTTTTGGCTATGTCGATGCCGGGAGGGTCGATCTCTATGCGATCCTCTTCCATCCGGAATATCGCAAGCTCGAATTCGGCCTGGCCGCCGCCGGCACCCTGGGCGAGAGCGTGGAGCTCCATGCCGAGATCATGGTGCGCCGGCGCTCGCCGGTTCTCCGCCATCGGGCGTTTTCCGTGCCGTTCGGAGCGGCGCTATTTCCGCAATGGCCGCTTTTCCAGCCGCCCGACCGCTGCTATCCCGAGATTCTCCTGGGAGCCAACGTCACGTTCAAGGGGGTGAACGTGATCGCCGAGTACTACCACGCCGACTGGGGAATCACCGCCGAGGAATACCGGCGCCTGCAGGGACACTATGCCATTAGCCTGTCGGAGCTTCCCGGGCCCCTGGCGCAAATGAACCTGGCCGCCGACCTGGAGCTGCTGCAGGCGGGCTCGCGAGGCATGATGCGCGATTATTTCTTTGCTCGCCTGTGGAAGGCGCTGAAGGGTGTCAGCCTAACGGCCGTGGGCTTCGTCAACCTGAGTGACGGCAGCTTCCTGTCTCTGGTCGAGGCGTCATGGTTCCTGAGCGATGGCATCACGCTCTACATTCGCCCGCTATACTTTTCAGGCAGCCAAGGCGACGAATTCGGCGATTCGGTCTACTCCGCCATGCTCCAGGCCGGCTTCTCGGTGAGACTATGAATTGTGCCTGGAATATCGCTGGCCATTCATTTAACATTGGAGCAGTAAACAATGGTGAAAACAGGCTGTTTTAGCGCTCATTTTTTGCGATTCACCCGGAATGACAAGATGTTGAAATCATCCATTCTTGTTTTTATGACTTTTTATGCCCTGGCCCTGATCGTACGCGCGGTCATGCAGCCGGCGTCCCTTCCCCTTTACCTGCTCATGGATGCGGGTTTGGCAGGCTTCGCCTTCCTTATCGTCGATCTTACAAAAAAGAGAGAGTTGCCGGCGGATGTGTTGGCGGATCCTTTTATTGAAATGGCATTTGCCTTCATGGTCCTGTTCGCCTTGATGAGCATCGTCCCCAGAATTTCACTGCCATGGTGGGATGTTGGGCAAATCATCAACAAAAACATCCGTTTTGTTGTTCCCGTGGTCCTGATGGCCTTGTTTTTCAAGAGTTCCATCCAGGAATGGAAGATCGTAGTACACAATTTTTGGAAAGACGCGCTCTTGGGAATAGTGGTTCTTGCCTGTCTCCTTGTCCCCTCCATTTTTTACTCCGGTTCCCTGAAATACCTGGCCAGCCACAGGCTTTCCGTCGCGCAGTTGGCCATGGCCTTGGGTGTGGGATTTGTACACAGTTTTTTCGGTGCCGCGCTTCCCGAAGAACTGTTCTACCGGGGATTGATCCAGCGGCGCTTGAGCGTCGGCTTGCGGTCTCCCTGGAGCGGCGTGCTGCTGGCGGCATTGTTTTTCGGCATTGCGCATTCCTCCGCCAACGCATCATGGGGGTTCGGAAAAACATTCTTCGACGGTTTTGCCGAGGCGGTTCTTGTGCAATCCTTCCTGGGGTTGATCTTCGGAGTCCTATATCTGCGCACGAGAAACCTTTTCCTGTGCATGGGGGTTCATGCGTTCATCAATGCCAGCACGAGCATAGCCTTTTTTGCCGGGAAATTGGGATTGTAGGAGTGAAGGTTAAAAGGCGGAATTCATTCCGAAAAAGCGCTTTTTCTTGGCAGTGGCTCTTTCCCGTCGCCTCCCTTTCAACTATAATTGCAGGCAGGTCCAAGATGACAGACAAGGCAAAGCACTTCCGGGTTGATTTCCTCCACTATTTTTTGCTCTTCCAGGGGCTTGGTTTCTTCATGGCGCTGATCATCTCGATCTACGGCGGTACGGGCGATTTTCTCCTAACTCTGGTCATCTCGATGGTTTTTAGCAACTTGAATGGGTTCAGCACCTGGTTTTTTTTCCACATTTTCAACATCGACTGGCTGGAAATGCGCCAATGGCACGGCGGCTTCATCCTCAAGTCGATCACTGTCCTTTCGCTGAGTATTCTGGTGGCCACCGAGATCGGAATGGCGGTCGTGTCCCGGGTGATCCTGCATCGTGAACTGATCCCCTTTTTCAGCTCCTGGCATTTCTATATGATGTTGCTCAACATCGCCATTTCGGCGATCGTTGTGCTGGCAATAGCTTTGTATCAGCGGATGAGATACCGCTTGCAGCGGCGCGAACAGGAGGTAGAGGAGCTGCGCCACCTGCAGTTGCGCACGCAGCTGGCGGTGCTCAAGGCCCGGTTGAACCCCCATTTTCTCTTCAACAGCCTCAACGCCATCCTCGACCTGGTCTACAAGGAGCCGCGGCAAGTGGAGGCCATGGTCCACAGCCTGGCGCAGATCTACCGCCGCGTGCTGAACGACGCCGAGCGCGAGTGGGGCACCGTGGGCGAGGAGATCGAGCTGCTGGAATCCTACCTGCAGGTCGAGCAGATCCGCCTCGGCGACCGGCTGCGCTACACGGTCAGCTGCCCTCCCGAGTTGCACGAGCGTCCCTTGCCCTCCCTGCTGCTGCAGCCGCTGGTGGAAAACGCGGTGCTGCACGGCATTGCTCCCAAGATCGGCGGCGGAACGATTGCGGTATCTATGGAACCGGCCGGGGAACGGCTGAGAATTCAGGTCCGTGACGACGGCATGGGTTTTGCAGGCCGGCGTTCCGGTTCGGGTTTTGGCCTGGCCAGTATTGAACAACGGCTAAAAATCATCTATCCCGAAAATCACGATTTTTTCATTGGCGCGGAAGCCGGCGGTGGAACGATGGTGAGGCTGGAACTGCCATGATCCTGCGCACGGTGATCGTCGAAGACGAGCCCCATGCCCGCGAACGCCTGAAGGACATGCTGGCCGCCATGCCCGGGATCGAGGTCGTGGCCGAGGCCGAGGACGGCGCCCAAGCCATAGCGATCATCGACCACCTGCGGCCGGAGCTGGTCCTGCTGGATATTGAAATGCCTGGATTTTCCGGACTGGAAGTGCTGCAGCGAGTGCGGCATCGACCCTGGGTGGTCTTCACTACGGCTTACGATCAGTACGCGATCCAGGCATTCGAAGCCAATGCCGTCGATTACCTGCTCAAACCCTTTACCGCAAAACGCCTGCACCAGACTCTGGAACGGGTGCGCGAGCGGCGCCCGCTCAACACCGATCTGTTGTTGCAGCTGCAGCAGTTGTTGCGACCCCGTGAATACCTGGGCATTTTTTCGGTCAAAAACAACGAGGAGATCCTATTGATTCCGGAAAGCAAGGTGTTTTTCTTTTCAGCCGAGGACAAGTATGTTTTTTTACATACAGCCGGCAGGCGTTTTTTCTACGACGCAACCCTTAAAGAATTGGAAAACCGCCTCAATCCCGAGCATTTTCTGAGGATCCACAAGAACGCCATCGTGGCCGTCAAGCAGGTGCGCAAGTTCAAGAGAAGCCTGATGGGGGATTTTCAGGCCGTGATGGGCGACGAGAAAAACACCTTGTTGCGCGTGGGTCGCTCGTTTCAGGCCGCGGTACGTTCCCGCTTCGGTTTGTAACCCTTCGCTATTTGTCGGCCAGCAGGTACGCCGCCAGGTAGATCAGCCGCGACACTTTCTCCATGGTCGCGCCGTCGAATTTCTCCATGCTGTC